>NZ_JANQCW010000017.1:0-36873 GCF_024723635.1 Campylobacter sp. W0066.1
TTTTGTATAGCTTGTAAAGGTGATAACAATCTTGATGAAATAAAATAAACAATAAAACATGATAAAATTAAAATCACAATAGATGTTATAATTTGATCAAACACATCTTCAATAACTAATTTATCTAAATCATCTTGTTTTTGAATTGCACACGCTACATAGTTAACATGAGCATTTGAATTATTAATATTTGCACAAACTCCAAATCTTTTTTCTCCACTATTTATCCCAGTATATTCAAAAGTCTTATAATCACCTACTACTTTATGGTGATTTTTAATCTCATCGATGTTTGGGTATGATTTTAATATTAAAGACTTATCGTTAGATGCAAAAGGTATTGAACTAGTATTGTCAAAAACAAATACACTTCCTGGTAATTTTTCAAATGTTTTTTGTAGAGATGTTAAAAGTAAATCAACACCCAAAACAGCTATAAGTTTTCCATTTTTTTCAATAGGTACAGAATAAGTAAAACTAGGGAATTTTGTTACTGAATCTTCGTACACATCGCTTACAAAAACACCTTTATTTTTTAATGCTCCCTTATACCAATCTCGCGTAGTTGCATTATATTGAGGATCATCATAATAACTTATACCACCACCTCTTTTTCTAAAAGGTATTCCTTTCTTATCTGATTCTGCATCACTAACAAGCATGGTTCCATCAGGAAAACCAAGATATACTGCTAAAGTATTTGAACCATCTTTAAATACTTTCAAATCCTTAGCAAAATATTCCCCTAATTTATCAAAATTTTCTGTCTGGTATTTTGGTAATAAATCTATATATTTTTTTATAGATAATAGAATTTCAATATAACTTTCAATATAAGTTTCCACTTGAGCAGTAGTTACTAATAAATAATCTTTATTTGCATTTTTACTATTTATAATAAGATTTTCTCTACTTGAATAAAAAGCCATTGCAGTTACTATAAACAAAGCTAGAGCAACTATAATCCCAGTAATATAAGAAAGTTTATTCTTTACACTAATAAAACTATTTTTAAAAAGCATTTATTTTCCTTGAATTTTACTATCATTATATTAATAATTCTATCGAAAAATTATAATAATAATTTTAAAAATTCATAATAACAAAATATTTTTTTTAAAAATGTAAAATAAAGTGATAGATGTAGAAGTTTTTTAGAAAAATAGCAGTGAAGCAAGACTAGACTTCACTGCTATAAAATTATAATTTACCTTCGTTTTTGCTTAAGTAATCAGCTACACCTTTAGGATCAGCTTTCATACCTTCATCACCTTTATTCCAACCAGCTGGACAAACTTCACCATGCTCATTAGTAAATAACATAGTATCAACCATTCTAATCATTTCATCAATGTTTCTTCCAAGTGGTAAATCATTAACTACTGCATGGCGGATTGTTCCATCAGCATCAAGCAAGAAAGAGCCTCTTAAAGCAACTGCTTCTTCAAATAAAACATCAAAATTTCTAGCAATTTGTTTTGTTAAGTCAGCTACTAAAGGAAATTTAACTTGACCTATACCACCTTGATTTACTGGCATATTTTTCCAAGCAAAGTGAGAGAATTCATTATCACAAGATACGCCGATTACTTCAATACCTCTATCTTTAAAATCTTGATATCTTTTATCAAAAGCAATAATTTCAGATGGGCAAACAAAAGTAAAGTCTTTTGGATAGAAAAATACTACCGCACCTTTTGGTCCTATATTTTTATAAAGATTAAAATCTCCTACTATTTCATTATTACCTAATACAGCAGGTGCTATAAAATCAATAGCTTTTTTAGTTACTACCATAATTTTATCTCCTAATTAATAAATTTTATTTGTAACGAAATAATATCATTTGTAAATTTAAAAATTTATTAATTGTGTAAAATTATCCATAATTTAATTTTATTATCAAAATTAAAAGATTTTAAGAATAAAATTAAGACAATTTTGATAATCTTGCATTTAACATTTAATATTAAGGAGTAAAAAATGGCAGTTAAAATTACTGATATTTGTATAGCATGTGGTTCTTGTATAGATGAATGCCCAGTAAGCGCAATCGTAGATGATGCAAACAATCCTGAGGGCGAAGATAGATATTATGTTTATGCTGATAAATGTGTTGAGTGTGTAGGACACAATGACCAACCAGCCTGTGCAAGCGCTTGCCCAACTGATGGCTGTATTGTATGGAGTGATGTAGTTAGCGGACAACCAAGCCGTGATAATATCGGAAGTGATTTAAGAGACGGTTCAACTCCAGTATTTGCTTAATAATTTAATGTAAGTATCTTGTTTTCAAGCTACTTACAAACTCTTCTATAAACTCTAAATTTTATATAATTTTAAAGCATTTTTTGGTATAATTAGCTCTTTTATAAATATAAAACTTATTTAAATTAAGGGGACGATTTTGGAAAAAACACTTTCTATTATTAAACCTGATGCAGTTAAAAAAGGTGTTATTGGTCAAATTTTAACACGCTTTGAAAGCAATGGTCTAAGAATAGCAGCAACAAAAAAAATACAGCTTTCAGAAAAAGAAGCTCAAGAATTTTATGCTGTACACAAAGACAGACCTTTTTTTAAAGATTTAGTTGAATTTATGATCAGTGGTCCGGTTGTGGTTTCTGTTTTAGAAGGCGAAAATGCTGTATTAAAAAACAGAGAATTAATGGGTGCTACAAATCCAAAAGAAGCAGCTCCTGGTACTATTAGAGCAGATTTTGCAGATAGTATTGATGCAAATGCAGTTCATGGAAGTGATAGCTTAGAAAATGCAAAAATTGAAATAGAATTTTTCTTTTCAAAAACTGAAATTTTATAATGAAAATCGCTTTTGCAAAGCTTAGCTCTATAGCTTACCCTTTTAAACTAGATCTTGATAATATAGTTTTTGAAGGAACTATTACAAAAGTTAATCCAAAATTAGCAAAAATAAAGGCTAATTTCAAAGGCTTTGTTTATAGAAACTGTGATCGCTGTGGCGATGAAATGGAGCTTGAAATCGATCAAAATATAGAGCTTTTTGCAAGCGATGGAATTTTCAAAGATGAAAATAACACCTTAAGTGATACTATGGAGTTTTTTGACTCTCATATAGATTTAATAGAGCTTGCCACAAGTGAGTTGCAATCTTATTTAAGTGATTATTTTTATTGCAATAAATGTTCAAATTAACAAAGGAGTAAAAAATGGCAGTACCTAAGAGAAGAGTGAGTAAAACTCGTGCAGCAAAACGCAGAACTCATTATAAAGTTACCCTACCTATGCCTATAAAAGACAAAGATGGTAGCTATAAAATGCCTCACCGTGTAAATCCAGTAACTAAGGAATATTAATAACGATGACAAGCATTGCTATTGATGCAATGGGTGGTGATTTTGGGGAAAAACCTATTATAGAAGGTGTGATTCAGGCTTTAAAAGAGCGTGAATTTAAAGCTATCTTGGTAGGGGATCCTCAAAAGCTTAAAACCTTAATACCTCAAGAATTAAACTCATACATAGAATACGAAGAAGCTTTTGATGTATTTGCTATGGAAGAAAATTCCACAGATGCACTAAAAAGAAAAGACAGTACTATCTACAAGGCTATAGAATTAGTAAGAAATCAAAAAGCAAAAGCTGTTGTTTCTGCTGGACATAGTGGAGCTACCATGAGTTTAGCTACATTAAGGCTTGGAAGATTAGCAAATATTGCTAGACCTGCAATAGCTACTTTAATGCCAAATATCCATTCAAGAACACTTGTGCTAGATGTTGGAGCAAATGTTGATTGTAAAAGTGAGCATTTATTTCAGTTTGCCATTATGGGTGAAGCTTATGCAAAAGAGATTTTAAAAATTGCCAAACCTAGAGTTGCTTTACTATCAAATGGTGAAGAAGAATGCAAAGGAAATGAGCTTACCAAGGAAACTCATCAACTCTTAAAGCAACTTCCAAATTTTGTAGGAAATGCTGAAGGTGGAGATATCTTTAATGGTACTATAGATGTATTAGTATGTGATGGATTTAATGGGAATATTTTACTTAAAACCGGCGAAGGTGTAGCGAGTGTTATTACAAAGCTTCTAAAACAAGAAATTCAAAAATCTTTTTTAGCAAAACTAGGCTATCTTTTAGCAAAACCAGCTTTTAATGAACTAAAAACTCATATTGACTATGAAGAATACGGTGGAGCTCCGCTTTTGGGTGTAAAAGAATGTGTCATTATAAGTCATGGAAAAAGTGGTCCAAAAGCTATAAAAAATGCTATTTTTCAAGCATTAAATTTCGCACAATCAAATATAAATCAAATCATAGAAAAAGAACTTTCTAATTATGAAATCAACTAAAGCTTCCTTAAAAAGTATAGCTTCTTATATCCCTACAAAAACTCTGAGCAATTTTGACTTAGAAAAAATGGTTCAAACTAGTAATGAATGGATATTAAGAAGAACCGGTATAGAACAAAGACATATAGCAAGTGATGATGAGAATACAAGCGATCTTGGTACTAAAGCAGCTATTAAGGCTATACAAAGAGCTAATTTAAATTCTCAAGATATAGATGCGATTATTGTAGCTACTTTAAGTCCTGATTATTTTACCATGCCATCAACCGCATGCAAAATCGCTCATAATTTGGGCTTAAAAAATATCACTGCTTTTGATATTTCTGCTGCATGCTCGGGATTTATTTATCTTTTAGAGCTTGCTAAATCTATGGTTGAAAGTGGTGCTAAAAAAAATGTATTAATCATAGGAGCTGAAAAAATTAGCTCTATTATGGATTATACCGATAGAAGCATTTGTGTGTTATTTGGCGATGGAGCTGGGGCTGGAGTTGTGTCATTAGATGATAATTTTCCTATTATAGATACTCATACTGCAAGTGATGGAGAATTTGGAGATTTATTAATGACTCAAAGAGCTCAAAAAAGCAGTATTTGCTCTCCACTTTCCATGCAAATGAAAGGAAATGAGGTATTTAAAATCGCGGTGAATACTCTAAGTAATGATGTTATTGAAATTCTTGCAAAAAATAATATAAAAAGCAAAGAAATTGATCTTTTTGTACCTCATCAAGCTAATTTAAGAATTATCAAGGCCGTACAAGAAAAATTAAATTTTACAGATGAACAATGCGTAGTTACTGTCCAAAAATATGGCAATACCTCAGCTGCTTCAATTCCTATGGCAATGAATGATGCTTACGAGCAAGGTCGCTTAAAACAAGGCTCACTAATATTGCTTGATGCTTTTGGCGGAGGCTTTACTTGGGGTTCAGCACTGCTTCGTTTTGGCGGAGAGAATAACAAATAAGTTTTTTACTTATTTGTTATTTAAAAGTTCCAATTTGATCCAATACTGACTTTCTAGTTTGATTATCTGAAGAATCTACGCGGATATAAAATTCAACCCTATTGTTTATCTCATCTTCTTTGTTTGCACTCAAAGGATAATTTTCACCAAAACTAACCACTATAAGCCGAGCTGGGTTAATCCCTCTAGCAATCAAATAATCAGCTACAACTTGAGCTCTTTTACTTGCTAAATCAAAATTTCTTTTAGGGTCTTTATCGCTTGCGTCAGTATAGCCTCTAAGTTCTATTTGAGCTTGCGCAGGCATTCTTTTTAAAACTTCACTAATGCGCTTTAGAAAATCTTGCACATCAGCTGAATCAATTTGTGTACTACCTCTAGCAAATTCAACCCTTGCAGGCAAATTTAAAACGATATTATTTTCTCTTTGATCTAATGCCGCTTTTAATTTTTCTATATTTTCTTGTTGAGTGATACTTAATTTTTTAAGCTTTTCAAGCTCTTCAACATTTGCATTAGATGGAGCACTGTATTTATTATGCACTTCACTTTCTTTTTCTAAAGGATTTGAAGCAGTAAATTCAAAAATTTTAACAAATTCAGTTTTTAAGGCTTCAGTTTTAGCAGGATTACTTTCAGAAATCGCCCAAAGAGCAATGAAAAGCGCCAAAAGCAAACTTAAAAAGTCTGCATAAGGCACAGCCCACTTTTCACCTGCTGGACATTCTGGACATTTATGTTTTTTTCCCATTTTTTAACTCTTACTTATCAAACTGAGAAATTCTAGGCTCGCCTTGTCCAAGATAATTAAACAATTTAGCCTCTAAATCCCTAGGATTAGCTCCCTCTGCAATACTTACTATAGCATGTGAGATAACTATCCTTTCTTTAATGAGTTCATGAGCATTAGCTTTGATTTTATGTCCCCAAGGACCAAATAAAGCATAAGCACCAAAAATTCCAGTTACCGTTGCAGTAAATGCTCCTGCAATACCCGCTGCCATAGCTTGAGGATCATCTAAAAGTTGCAAAGCAAGCATAAGCCCCATAACCGCACCAACAAGTCCCATAGTAGGACAAGTCTCACCAAAACGGATCCAGTATTCTGCCGTTTCTTTGTAATATTCTTCCATTTCTTCTATTTGGATTTCCATGCTTTCTTTAATTTCTTCCACACTCTTACCATCAACCATCATCATCATGGTTTCTTTTAAAAACTCATTATCAATTTCATTAGTTTTTGATTCTAAAGCCAAAAGCCCATCTCTTCTTGCTATAATAGAGTATTCTACAAGCTCAGCTATTCTCTGACTTAAATTTACCCCTGCACCTTTAAAGGCAAGTTTTAATTCTTTATAAGCTGCTTTAACAAATTTTTTATGCGTTGCTGTCATTGCACAAAATGCTGCAGTTGGAACCACGATCAAAAATGAACTTAAGTGCAAAACATGCAAAGGGTTACCACCCTCTAAAATATCCCCTACAGAAATACTAACAACAGCTAATACCATCCCAAGTATGGTTGAAAGATCCATTAGTTATTCTCCTTATTTTAATGCGCCCCAATTTTTGGCAATACTTGATGAAGTTTTTAATTTAACTTTTAATTTTACAATATTTTCCATAATATCACTAGCATTTTTTGCAAATTCCTCACAAAGTTCATCTTTTACTTCAAAAATAAGCTCATCATGAATTTGTAAAATCAAGCGTTTATTTTCATCTAAGTCTTTTGCAATTTCTATCATTGCAAGTTTTATTATATCGGCAGCAGAACCTTGAAGTGTAGAGTTAATACTCTCTCTTTCATACATTGCCACATGCATAGGCTTTGCATTTTCAAAGTCAAAATAACGCTTACGACCTAGTAAAGTCTTTATAAAACCATTTTGCTTAGCTTCATTTTTTACCTTTTCAAAATAAGTTTTAATGCTAGTAAAATTCTCAAAATATTTTTCAATATATTCTTTAGCTAACTTTGCTTCTATTTTTAAATTTTGGCTCAAAGTCTTATAACCCATACCATAAATAAGACCAAAATTTATACTTTTAGCAATACTTCTTGTCTCATAATCACTACGGTTAAAAATCATAATAGCAGTTTTTGCATGAATATCCTCATCGTTTGAAAACGCTTCTAGTAATTTCTCATCTTCACTAAAATGCGCTAGCATTCTAAGCTCAATTTGTGAATAATCAAGTGAAATAAAACTAAATCCTTCTTTTGCTACAAAACAGGATTTATAATCTTTAGCATATTGACCATGTGCAGGGATGTTTTGTAAATTTGGATCTTTTGATGAAAGGCGTCCAGTAGCTGTACCAGTTTGTAAAAAGCTTGAATAAATTCTTGAGTTTTCATCTTTTTTAGCTAATTTTAACAAAGGTTCACAATAAGTAGAAACTAATTTTGCAAGCTCTCTATAAGCTAAAATTTCTTTTACAATCGGATGGTTATCTAAAATAGCATTTAAAACCTTTTCATCAGTAGAATAACCTGTTTTACTTTTTTTACCACTTGGTAGCTTTAGTTTTTCAAATAAAATATCCCCTACTTGTTTAGGAGAGTTGATATTAAATTTTTCACCTGCTAAATCATATATTTTTTCACTTAGTATTTTGATATCTTGATTAAAACTTTGCATTAAGCTTTCAAGCTTTTGAGTATCAAGTTTAATGCCATTATTTTCCATCATAATAAGCACTTTGATAAATTCAAACTCACTTTTTTGTGCAAGCTCAAACAAAGGCTTTTCTAAATTTTTTAAAAAATACAAATAAAATCTTAAAGTGATATAAGCATCCTCGGCTGCATATTTACAAGCTTTTTCTACATCCACTCCTGCAAAGTTTTCTCCTTTTTTTACCAAATCTTCAAAATGCAAAGTCTCATAATCAAATAATCTTTTTGCTAAATCATCCATATTTACACGCAAACTTGGCTCTTTAAGCCATGCAAGTATCATAGTATCAGCATAATTTTTTGGAGGAAGTAGATTAAAATTATTTTTTATAATCTCAAAATCATATTTAAGATTATGTCCTATAACCATGCTTTGATAGATTTTTTCTATGCCTTTTTTGGCTACTTGCATAGAAATTTGCTTACAAACTCCCAAATAATCATGCGCAAGTGGCACATAAAAGGCTTCACTTTCATGAAAACAAAAGCTAAACCCTACTATCTTTGCTTCTTTGGTATCTAAGCCCGTAGTTTCAGTGTCAAAAGCAACAATGCTTTGATCATCAATTTTTTCTAAAATTTCAAATAATTCTTTCTCATCTAAAATTAATCTTGCATTAAATCCTAAATTTTTATCTTTATTAGTAGGATTAGTGCGTAGTTTTTTCAATAAAGTATTTAATTCATAATGCTCTAAAATATCCATAATCTTAAGCAAAGGTTCATCTTTTGGATACTCACAATTTAAAAGCATATTTTTCACATCTAAATTTTCATACAAAGAAGCAAGTTTTTTACTCAAAAAGGCATTTTCTTTACCTTCAAGAAGCAAATTTCTATTTCTTTCATTACGCACTAGTGTTAAGTTTTCATAAATTCCCTCAATACTTTCAAACTCATCAAGTAAATTCTTAGCACCCTTAGCACCAATTCCTTTTACTCCTGGGATATTATCTGAACTATCTCCACATAGAGCTAAAAAATCTCTTATCTGGCTAGGTTTTACCCCATATTTTTCCAAACATCCTGCTTCATTGTAATCATTTTTTGAAATAGGACTATAAATACTAACTTTATCATCTTTTATAAGTTGATACAAATCTTTATCTTGAGTAATAATTCTTATAAAAATATCCTTATTTTTACACTCTTTAACCAAAGATGCGATGATATCATCAGCCTCATAGCCTTCGCAAGAAAAACTTGAAAAACCCATTTTTTCTATCATTTGAATACAAATTGGAATTTGAGCTAATAAATCAGGTGGAGGTGGGGTGCGGTTGATTTTATAATTTGGATCAATTTCACTTCTAAAAGTTTTTCCTTTACTATCAAGAGCAAAAATAATCATATCACTAGGATGTTCATTTTTCAAACTATAAATAAAATTAGCAAAACCGCTAATCATATTACTAGGCTCGCCTTTTGAATTTTTCAAACCCTTTAAAGCATAAAAAAGTCTAAAGAAAAAGCCAAAAGTATCAATTATGGTTAAAGTTCTCATTTTTTTCCTATATTAAAAAATAATAATAATTATCGCCCAAAATTATTTAAAAGTCGGTAAAAAGTATTAAATTTCCATTTTAAGCATTTTAGATAAAATTATCATTTTGAAATTTCAAATAAAGGTTTAATCTTGCAGACAAAATCAATCGCGGATGAAAATTTTCAAACTCCACAAGGAAAAAAAGCCTTCAAAAAGGCTGTGTTTTCATGTTGGCTAGGAACTGCTATGGAATATGCAGATTTTGCACTTTATGGCTTAGCTGCAGCTACTGTTTTTTCAGAAGTTTTCTTTCCTGAGCAAACTCCTGTTATAGCATTATTACTTAGTTTTGTTACTTATGGTATAGGTTTTATTGCTAGACCTATTGGAGCTTTATTTTTTGGATATTTAGGAGATAAATACGGAAGAAAAAATGTATTGATGAGCACCATTGCATTAATGGGTATTTCAACTACTTTGATTGGTTTTATACCAAGTTATGCAGTAATTGGAATTTGGGCTCCTATATGTTTGGTTATTTTGCGTTTTATGCAAGGCTTTGGCGCAGGTGCTGAGCTTTCAGGTGGAACTGTCATGCTTGGAGAATATGCTCCTAGCAAACATAGGGGTTTAATCTCTTCTATCATCGCTCTTGGATCAAATAGTGGAACCTTGCTTGCAGCTTTTGTGTGGCTTTTAGTTACAAGTATGGATGATGCTAGTTTTAAAGAATGGGGATGGAGAATTCCTTTTATAGGAAGTATTTTTATAGCACTTTTTGCTGTTTATATGCGTTTAAATGTGAAAGAAACTCCTGTTTTTGAAAAACAAAAAGAATTAATGCTAAAAATTCGTCATGAAAATGAAGCACATATGAAAAAAGATGAAAGAACTTTTTGGCAAAAAAGTCGTGCATTTTGGACTATGGTGGGTATAAGAATAGGAGAAAATGGGCCATCTTATCTTGCACAAGGCTTTATAGTAGGCTATGTAACTAAAATTTTACTTCTTGATAAATCAGTAGCCACAACTGCTGTTGTTATCGCTTCTTTAGTGGGATTTTTGGTTATACCTTTAGCAGGATATTTAAGTGATAAATTTGGAAGACGCATTACTTATAGAACCTTTTGCTTACTTTTAATGCTTTATGCCTTCCCTGCTTTTATGCTACTTGATAGTAAAAATGAAATTATTGTAATTTTAACTATCATCGTAGGTATGTCTTTGGCATCTTTAGGGATTTTTGGTGTGCAAGCTGCGTGGGGTGTAGAACTTTTTGGAGCAAAAAATCGCTATACCAAAATGGCGCTAGCAAAAGAATTTGGCTCTATACTTTCAGGGGGTACTGCTCCTATGATAGCTTCAGCTTTGCTTGCTTATTATGGCACTTGGTGGCCAATAGCCTTGTATTTTGTTATCACCGCAGGAATTGGTTTTATCACAACCTTCTTTGCGCCAGAAACTAGAGGCAGAGATTTAAATTTAATAGAAGATGCGATATGATACGCCTTATTTTAGATACTGATATAGGTAATGGCGTAGCAGGGGCTAATACCGATGATGGTTTAGCCCTTGGACTTATTTTAGCCTCCAAAGAAATCAAACTTGAGATGATTAGCACTTTAAGTGGTAATGTGCAAGCTTTAACCGCTTATAGTGTTGCTAAAGATTTATTAAATAAGCTTAATCTAGACATACCTTTGTATTTAGGTGCTCATGAAGCTTTATATGAAGATAGTCATTTTTGGAGACAAAGACTAGATAAAAGCGTAGAAGAGTTTAAGCTTACTCATCTTTGGGATCATATAAAACCTATAAAAATCTTAGAAAACATAAGCCCAAATGCTTGTATGAAAATGGGCGAACTTGTTATGCAAAATCCAGGTGAAATTTCAATTTGCGCTATAGGACCTTTAACAAATATAGCCATAACGATGAAGCTTTTTAAAGACTTTGATAAAAATGTGAAAGAAATTTTTATCATGGGTGGAAGTTTTGATATGCCTTATCATATCAAAGATACAAATTTTGGCTTTGATCCTGAAGCTGCTAGTATAGTTTTAAACTCAAGAGCTAAAATCACACTTGTTCCTTATAATGCAACAATGCAAACTATGCTCACACATGAAGATTTAAATGCTTTAGAAAATCAAAATCCTCTTTGTGATTTTTTAGTACAGACTTTAAGAGTTTGGATTGATTATGCAAGCAAAACAAGAGGTACAAATGGCACATGGATACATGATGCATTAACTGTTGCTTATATGCTTGATCCTAATTTAGCAAATTTTGATGAGTATTTAGTAAATGTCATTTGTGATAGTACTTTTGCTAGAGGAAGCACGATAAGGTGTTTTAAAGATGCAAAAATGCCTATGAAAAATCATGAATTAAAAAACACTATAAAAGTTTTAAAAGATATTGATAATGCTAGACTTTTAAATCTTTTAAAATCAAGACTTTTAAATGGAATTTGCTATGAAAATTACAAAAGCATAACGACTTAATTTACCCAAGGCTATAAAAATACTTGCTTTTAAAAAAGAATACTTGGCAAATCCAAGGCCTAGTGCAAAAAGATCTCCCACTATGGGTAAAAAAGTAAAAAAAGCATACAAAGAACCAAATTTTTTAAAGTTTGCATTGATTTTTTCTAATTTACGCAAAGAGCCTTTAAAATATTTTTCTAAAATTTGACTCTCTCCAAAATAAGCTAACGCATAAGTACTTAAACTACCCAAAGTATTTCCCAAACTTGCTACAAATAAAACCATATAAGCATTAAAATCTAATTTCACAAAAGCAAGCACAAAAGCTTCACTTGCCATAGGCAAAAGCGTGCTAGAGAGAAAACATACTATAAAAAGCCCTATATAGCTTATGTCATTATATAAAAAATCAAACATCACAAATTTTCTTAGTATTTATTTTATAAACTATCATTTTAAAGAATTTTTAATAATAATTATCTTAGAATGTAAAGTCATTTGGCAATTTTTTAAAAGGAAAAACTATGGAAAGGAAAAAATTTTCTAAACTAAATTTAGAATACTTATTTAACAAAGCTTCTTTTTCTTGGCGTTAAGCCTGCTACTACATTTTCAATCATTTTTTATTTTACATTTTTAGTTTTAGTTGATCATTTTTGATTTTATATTATTAATCATTTTAAGGAAATACTATGAAAAAATATTATGGAAAATTTGGTGGGCAATTTGTGCCAAATGAAGTAAAAATAGCATTAGATGAAGTAGAAAAAGCTTTTTTAAAACTCAAAAAAGATAAAGATTTTAACACAGAATTAAAAGAACTCTTAGTTAATTATATAGGAAGACCTACGCCTTTATACCATGCTAAAAATTTAAGCAAGCTTTATAATCATGAAATTTATTTAAAAAGAGAAGACTTAACTCACACAGGAGCTCATAAGATCAACAATGCCATAGCTCAAGCCTTAATGGCAAAGAAAATGAATAAGAAAAAAATTATTGCAGAAACCGGAGCAGGACAACACGGGCTTGCAACCGCTACTGCAGCAGCACTTTTGGGACTTGAATGTGAGATATTTATGGGGGCTATTGATGTAAAAAGACAAGCCTTAAATGTCTATAAAATGGAGCTTTTAGGAGCAAAAGTTCATGCGGTAGAAAGTGGAAGTAAAACTTTAAGTGATGCAGTAGATGAGGCTTTAAATTTTTGGGTTAAAAATACCAAAGAAGTATTTTATGTAGTAGGAAGTGCAGTGGGGCCTTATCCTTATCCGCAAATTGTTACGCATTTTCAAAGTATTATAGGTAAAGAATGCAAAATGCAACTTAGAAAATTAAATAAAAAAGTTGATTACATCATAGCAGCAGCTGGAGGTGGTAGCAATGCTGCTGGAATTTTTCATGCATTTTTAAAAGATGAAAAAGTTAAACTCATAGGCGTTGAAGCAGCAGGTTTAGGAAAAGATACGCCTTATCATGCAGCTACACTTACTAAAGGTAAAGAAGGTATTATCCATGGTATGAAAACTAAAGTTTTACAAGATGATAAAGGAAACATTGCTCATACTTTTAGCATCTCTGCTGGGCTTGATTACCCTGGCATAGGGCCTTTGCACGCATATTTGCAAGAAAGTAAAAGAGTAAGTTATCATGCTATTAGTGATGATGAGTGCATTAATGCTTTAAAATTATTATGTAAAGAAGAAGGTATTATACCCGCTATTGAAAGCTCACATGCATTAGCTTATTTAGAAAAACTTTGTCCGACTTTAAAGAAAAAAAGTGTGATAGTTGTAAATCTTTCAGGAAGAGGCGATAAAGATATGCAAAGTATTTATGAGTATAAAAAAGGTGAAATTTATGGTTGAAGAATAACTTCAACCAATTTATTTTTTTGTGCTTTTTAACTCTAAATTTAGATAATACCCTGTATAAGAACCACTTTTTTCATGATTTTTTGCAAGCTCTTCAACGCTACCTTTAGCTATAACCTTACCACCTTTAACTCCACCTTCAGGTCCCATATCGATGATATAATCAGCATTTTTAATCACATCTAAATTATGCTCTATCACAAACACACTATTTCCAAGATCGACTAAATGTTGCAAAACTAAAATAAGCTTATTAACATCTTCAAAATGAAGTCCTGTTGTAGGTTCATCTAAAATATAAAGAGTTTTTCCCGTATCACTTCTGCTTAATTCTTTGGCTAGCTTAATACGCTGAGCCTCTCCGCCACTTAAAGTAGTTGCATTTTGTCCTAAGGTAAGATAATCAAGCCCAACTTTTACCAAAGTATCAAGTTTTTGCTTTATCTTTGGCACAGAAGTAAAAAACTCACTTGCTTCAATAATACTCATATTTAAAACATCAGCTATGCTTTTACCTTTATATTTGATCTCTAAAGTTGCATCATTATATCTTTTGCCATTACAAACATCACAAGTTACCATCACATCAGGCAAAAAGTGCATTTCTATTTTAATTTCACCATCTCCACTACACTTTTCACATCTTCCACCTTTAACATTAAAAGAAAAACGCCCTGCTTTATAACCTCGCATTTTAGCTTCTTTGGTAGCTGCAAAAAGATTACGAATTTCATCCATAGCACCTGTATAAGTAGCAGGATTTGAACGCGGGGTTCTTCCTATAGGACTTTGATCAAGATAAATCACCTTATCAAGTTTTTCTAAACCTTCTATTTTAGCCCCACTTAGTTTTTTAACTTTTTTAGCACGGTTAAGCTCTTCTTTTGCAAATGGAAGCAAAGTTTGTAAAATCAATGAGCTTTTACCACTTCCTGAAACGCCTGTAATTGCTACTAAATTATGCAATGGAAAATCTACACTTAAATTTTGAATATTATTAATGCTCACATCTTTTAAACTAATAAAATCTTTTTGTTCTCTATTTTTTTGATGGGCAATTTGCTTTTTACCACTCATATAAAGGGCGGTTTGGCTTTTGCTTTTTAATAATTCTTTATAAGTTCCACTAAATACAACCTCACCGCCAAATTTACCAGCATTTGGACCAATATCTACGATAAAATCTGCTTCTTCTATAGTCATTTTATCATGCTCAACCACGATTAAAGTATTACCCTTTTGCTGAAGATTTCTTAAAGTTTTAATGAGTTTTGCCGTATCTCGCTCATGTAAACCAATACTAGGCTCGTCTAAAACATACATCACTCCACTTAAACCACTACCAATTTGAGATGCTATACGAATTCTTTGAGCCTCACCCCCGCTAATGGTTCTTGCATCACGCCCTAAAGATAAATACCCAAGTCCTACATCATAAAGAAAAAACAATCTTTCATTAATTTCTTTAAAAATAGGCTTAGCTATCAATCTTTCTTGCTCACTTAAATATGCAAAATTAGCTTCTTTTGAAAAAAATGCAGTGGTATTTTCTATACTCATATCTAAAATTTCACCCAAATTTTTCTCAGCTACTTTTACGGCTAAACTTTCTGCTCTTAAACGATGACCATTGCAATCTTTGCAAGTTTTTTCGCTCATATACTCGCTTAAATCTTTTTCATCTTTTAGCATTTCATAGGCATATTTAACCGCACCTTCAAATTTTCGACTTAAGCGATGTCTTTTCCATAAAAAGTTAATTTCCTTGGCATTACCATAAAGCACTAGACGCTTTTCTTCTTCACTTAACTCATTATATGGAATTTTTACCCTTATACCATTTTGCTCGCAAAAGGCCATTAAAAACTTATAATAATAACTTTTATTAAACCCATATAAAAGCTTTATAGCTCCTGCTTCTAAGCTTAATTCTTCATTGATAAGCTTTTTCATATCAAGTGTATATCTTATACCAAGACCATCACAACTTGGACAAGCGCCTTTTGGAGAATTAAAAGAAAAACTCAAAGGCTCAAGCAAAGGAAAAGAAATTTTACAATCAAAACAAGCATTATGTTCACTATAATGAAAATGTTTTGCTATGTTTAATTCTTCATTATTTAAAACTTCAATTTCCACTTCACCAAAACTCTCGCTAAGTCCTTTTTCTATATCGCTTGCAAGTCTTGCCAACATATCATCTTGCACTTGGAGTCTATCTATTACAAGTTTTATTGTATGTTTTTTGGTTTTAGCAAGCCCAATATCCTCATCAAGACGCGTTAAAACTCCATCAATTTGTGCTCTAACATAGCCTTTTGCGACTAAATTTTCTAAAAGATCTGCAAAAGTTCCTTTTTTTTCTTTAATCAACGGCGCATAAATGATGATTTTAGCTCCTTTTGGAAGCTTTAAGATTTCACCTACGATATCTGCTGCACTCATAGATGAGATTTTTTGACCACATTGATGACAATGTTGTGAGCCAATCCTTGCGTATAAAAGTCTTAAATAATCATAAATTTCAGTAATAGTTCCAACAGTTGATCGAGGATTTTTAGAAGTTGTTTTTTGATCAATAGCAATAGCAGGAGTTAAACCTTCTATTTTATCAACATTTGGCTTACCCACTTTATCTAAAAACTGCCTTGCATAAGCACTTAAACTTTCAATATAGCGACGTTGTCCTTCTGCATAAAGCGTACCAAAAGCTAAAGTTGATTTACCACTTCCACTAAGTCCTGTAAAAACTATGAGTTTATTTTTAGGAATTTCTAGGTTGATATTTTTAAGATTATTTTCCTTAGCACCAATGATACTTATTTTGTCATTATTCATACTACAACTACCTTATTTTAAAACCAATATTTTACACAAAATAAGTAAAATAAAGCATATTTATATCTACATAATATTTCTTTAATTTGATTAAATATAGCGTCTATTATAGTTACTTTTGGTAATATATTTTTATATTAAGCCGCTCAGATAACTGTAAAATACCAAACTACGCTACACTAAATTTCACAAAGTAAAAAAGGAGTAAGATGAGTACATCAAATAAAATACTATGGTTTATTATTGCCATTGTTGGTGCTGTTTGTTTTGGAATGCTAGCGCTTCAAAATGGTGAAAGTGTTTCAGCGATTTATCTTGTTATTGCTGCTTTATGTATTTATATCATAGGATATAGATTTTATGGTAGATATATTGCCTATAAGGTGCTAGAGCTAGATAAAAACAGAGCAACTCCTGCTATGGTTAAAAACGACGGATGTGATTTTGTCCCTACAAATAAAATCGTGCTTTTTGGGCATCATTTTGCCGCTATCGCAGGAGCTGGTCCTTTAGTAGGTCCTATACTTGCTGCACAAATGGGTTATTTACCCTCTATGCTTTGGATACTAATAGGCGGTGTTTTAGCAGGTGCAGTACATGATTTTGTAGTTTTATTTATATCTACGCGTCGTAATGGAAAATCTTTAGGAGAGATGATAAAAGATGAATTAGGACAATTTGTCGGCGCAGTGGCAATGATCGCTATATTTGGAATTATGCTTATAATTATTGCGATTTTAGCTATGGTTGTTGTAAAAGCTTTAGCAGAATCTCCATGGGGATTATTTACCATTGCAATGACCATTCCTATTGCTATTTTTATGGGAATTTATATGAGATTTTTAAGACCTGGTAGGGTTGGTGAAGCTTCTATTATAGGTTTTATATTGCTCATATTAGCCATACATTATGGAAGTGAAATAGCCGCTGATCCTTATTGGGCGAAAATATTTACCTTTGATGCGCCAACTTTAGCGCTTATTATGATGGCTTATGGTTTTATAGCTGCAATTTTACCTGTTTGGTTTTTACTTGCTCCAAGAGATTATTTATCAACTTTTTTAAAAATCGGTGTTATTGTGGTTATGGCTTTAGCTATTGTATTTGTAGCACCTGATCTTCAAATGTCAAAAATTAATTCTCAATATTTAGATGGAAGCGGGCCTGTATTTGCTGGAGCAATTTTTCCATTTTTATTTATTACCATTGCATGCGGAGCTATTAGTGGTTTTCACGCATTAATTTCAAGTGGTACAACCCCTAAAATGCTTGAAAATGAAACCCATGCATTAGTCGTTGGATATGGCTCTATGCTTATGGAAAGTGCTGTGGCTATCATGGCTTTAATTTGTGCTTGCATTTTACACCCTGGTCTTTACTTTGCCATCAATGCACCTGCTGCTACTATAGGTGTAGATGTTGCAAACGCAGCTGCCACTATTTCTAGCTGGGGTTTTAAAATAACTCCTGAGGAAATCACTACTTTAACTACAAATATAGGCGAACAAAGTATACTATCAAGAACTGGTGGAGCACCAACATTTGCCGTAGGAGTTGCTTTGATTTTACATGAATTATTTGGTGGAGTGAATTTAATGGGTTTTTGGTATCACTTTGCTATTTTATTTGAGGCCTTGTTTATTTTAACCGCTGTTGATGCTGGGACAAGAGCTTGTAGATTTATGGTGCAAGATATATTGGGTAATATTTATAAACCTTTAGGAAATATTAATAATACCTTAGCAGGAATTTTTGCAACAGCTTTAAGTGTTGGTGGATGGGGGTATTTTCTCTATCAAGGAGCGATAGATCCAAAAGGCGGAATTTACTCATTATGGCCACTTTTTGGAGTGAGTAATCAAATGCTTGCTGGCATGGCATTACTTTTAGCAAGTGCAATTTTATTTAAAATGGGAAAAGCTAAATATACTTGGGTAACATTACTTCCTGCTGCTTTTGTTTTAGTTGCAACCCTTTATGGAGGAATCCAAAAAGTACTTCCTTATAAAGAAAGTGATAAGATACATAATGCTATAAGTCATGTTGCTGCTGTACAAATAAATGCACAAAAAATACAAGAATTTAATTTAAAACTTTCTCAAACACAAGATGAAGCAATAATCGAGCAAATCAAAAAAGATATAAAATTAGCATCTCAAGCTAAAAATTCCAATTTAATAAATGCAATTTTATGTGTGTTTTTCATGATTACCACTTTGCTTGTTATACTTTCTTGTTTTGGAATTTTTATCAAAAAATTAAACATTTCTTTAAAAGAAAGCCCTTATATAGCATTAAAAAAGGAAAAAACATGATAAAAAAACTTAAATTATGGTATGAAAAATCCGAAAGGTTTTTTCATCCCTTAGTTGGAGTTGCAAGCTATGATAAATATCTTGAACATATGAGAGAAAAACATCCTAAAGCACCTTGTAAAAGTAGAAAAGAATTTTTTAAAGATTTTCTTGAAAAAAAATACAATAGTGGCTTAGGAAAATGCTGATAAATATTAAAGAGTAAAGTTTTTACTATACAAATGATTTTTGGTGAAAATCACCAAAAATCAAGCATGTTTTTTAGCAAAAGCTTTCATAAATTCACTTAACTTTTGAACCTTTTCAATGCTGATAGAATTATAAACACTAGCACGAATTCCACCTAAAATTTTATGCCCTTTAAGACCTATCATACCATTTTCTTCAGCTTCTTTTACAAAAACTGACTCTAAGTTTTTATCACAAGCTATATTAAAACTAACATTCATTAGCGATCTATCTTCTTTTTTAGTATGACCTTTATAAAAACCATTACTCTCATCAATCACATCGTATAAAATTTTAGCCTTTTGTATGTTTTGCTCATTGATTTTATCTAAGCCACCTTGATTTAAAAGCCATTTCATTTCAAGATTAAACATATATATAGCAAAGGTTGCAGGTGTATTAAATAAAGAATTATTTTCAGCATAAACACTGTATTTTAACATGCTAGGTATATTTTTATTTTTACTACGCTCTATCATATCTTTGCGGATAAATGCACAAGCAAGTCCTGAAATTCCTGCATTTTTTTGCACCCCACCAAAAAGCACAGCAATATTAGAAAAATCTATCTTTTTAGAGAAAAAATCACTAGAAGCATCAATTATCAAAGGACTTTTAGTCTTTGGATAGCTTTTATATTGAGTTCCATAAATGGTATTATTAGAGCATATATAAGCATAATCTGCATTATCACTAAATTCAAATTGTGGGATATGATCAAATTCACTTTCTTGGCTACTTGCTACTATTTTTGTATTTACTCCTAAAATTTCAGCCTCTTTAATAGCCTTTTTAGTCCAAACTCCCGTATTAGCAAATTCACAAACTCCACCCATATATAAATTCATAGGTATCATAGCAAATTGCAAACTAGCCCCACCTTGCATTAAAAGCACTTCATAATCATCATTTACACCATAAAGCTCTTTTGCCATTTTAATAGCTTCAAAATGCACTTCTTCAAAAACCTTTCCACGATGAGAAACTTCCATAATAGAAAAGCCTTTACCATGATAATCAAACAAATGCTCCTGTGCTTCTTTTAAAACCTCATCAGGCAGATTTGAAGGACCTGCACTAAAATTCATTACTCTCATTTTGTCTCCTTTTTATAGTATTTGGGCTTCTTTACTCTCATTTATTGAGCAAAGTTTTATAATATCTCCTTTTTTTAGTTTTTCAAGAGAGATATTTTTGCCATCTTTTTGTAAATTTATCAAATTTTTACTTTTATCAAAGAAATTTTTATGCTGAGTTAAAAGCTCTTCAAAATTATTAAGTTTATTTTCATAGTTTAATAATTTTAAATTTAAAACGCTCTTTAGTTGACTTTGTAAAAAATCAAGCTTTTGTTTTCTAAGAAAAAAAGCATTTTCTAAAGATTTCGCTTTGGCTAAATTTTGCAAATGATCGATTTTATTTTGATAAAACTTAAGATGATTTAACATTTGGTTTTTAAAACGCATAACAAGCTCATCAAGTCCTTGTTCTAAGCTGAGTTTATTTGGAAAAATCATATCAATAGCCGCACTTGGAGTTGGTGCTCTTAAATCTGCTACAAAATCACTAATAACATAATCAATCTCATGTCCAATAGCAGAAACAATAGGCGTTTTTAAAGAAAAAATACATCTTGCAAGTTCTTCATCATTAAAACAAAACAAATCCTCTCTACTCCCGCCACCTCTTGCTAAAATAATCGCATTTAAATTATACTCATCAGCTCTTTTTAAAGCATTTATCAAAGAATTTGGAGCGCTTTGCCCTTGGGTAAGGGCATTAAAAATAGTTATTTTACAAAGATTGTATTCCTTTTGTGAAATTAACTTTAACATATCTTGTAAGGCAGCTGAAGTAAAAGAAGTGATTATGCCTATTTTTTTAGGAAATTTAACAATGCTTTTTTTGGCATTTATATCAAACAAACCTTCTTTTTCAAGCTTTTCTTTTAAGGCTAAAAATTTAGCTTCTAAATCCCCAAGGCTTGTTTTTTGCATACTTTTAGCGATAAATTGATACCTACCACTTGCTTCATACAAACTCACATAACCTCTAAGATCAAGCATATCGCCAACCTTAGGTTTAGCCTGGACAAATTGATTAAAACCTTTAAACATCACACAAGCTATGCTTGATTTTTCATCTTTTAAATCAAAATACCAATGTCCTGAACTATGAATAGTAATTTTAGAAATTTCCCCACTAAGCTCTATATCATCAAGATGAAATTCTAGTAAACTTTTAGCCTTTAAATTAAGTTCTGAAACTTTCATTTTTTTCTTGCAATAAACATAGAGCAAACACCAAAGCTAAAACTTTTATACTCTAGCATTTCAAAATGCTCACTCAATTCTTTGATAAATTCTTCTTTGCTTAAAAAATCTTCTATAGAATTTGGTAAATACTCATAAGCACTATAATTTTTACTGATAAATCCACCTACTTTTGGCAAAATATTTTTTAAGTAAAAATCTCTACAAGCAGCTATAAAACCACCCTGCTCTCTTTTGGTAAATTCAAGTACAAGTAAAATCCCATCCTTTTTTAACACTCTTGAAAATTCTTTTATAGCTTCTTTTCTATCTACCACATTGCGTATGCCATAACTTATACTTATGATGTCTGCACTTTCATTTTCAAGTGGAAGCTCTTGTGCTTTTGCTTGGACAAAAGTTGCTTCAGGAATTTTTTTCTTAGCCACTTCAAGCATACCCGCACTTGGATCAACCCCTTTTATACTCGTAATGTTTTTATTTGCTTTTAAGGCTTGATTTTGCCATTCTATAATCATATCGCCCGTACCACAAGCTACATCGATAATATCAAGTTCATTATTAGAAAATTTAAAAACATCCAAACAAGCTTTTTTCCTCCAACTCACATCACTTCCAAAACTTAAAATTCTATTAGCCTTATCATAAGTTGGTGCTATATCATCAAACATTTTAACTATTTTTTCTTGTTTTTGCATGTTTTTCCTAACTATATATTTTTAATTTTTTAATACTTTTTTCAATTTGTTTTATTATATTTTCATCATATGAAATTTGCTCTAAATGATTATATTCAAAATAATTTTTTAGTTTTTCAATACTTTTTTCTTCAAACATAGTTGCAAAATAGCATAATAAAAAATTTATTTTTTCTATTTCTTCTTCAAGATTTCTTTGGGATTTTACAATTTTTTTCTTTAAAAAAACTAATTCTTTTCTTAGTTTAAAAGCTACCAAGGACTTTAAAATTTGATTTTTTTCTCCTTGATAAAAATCACAATCATTCTTTAAAATAAAATCCATATTAAGAAAAATATCATTGATTTTTTCATCACTTAAAATAAAAATATATTTTTCTAATTCAAATTTATAATTTTTATCACTACATACTTGTTTTTCTAAATTTAAAATATAATTTTGAAGTTTATTTTGAATACTTTTTTCAAAAAGAGTGCTAAAAAACTCAAAGAAAATACAAATTTGCCTAAGGCTTATAAAAAATTGCTCTAAGCTTTCAAAGGTTAATTTTTGTAAAAAATTTAATCTATCATTTTTTAATCTTTTTAAAAGCACAAAAAGTAAGATTTTACCCGCTTCAAAACTTTGAATTTGACTTGGGAAATATAAACTAATATCTTCTTGCTTGTCTAAAATTTTAATACATTTTGTGCTATCAAAAATTTTAGAAAAATCTCCATATAATGCTAAATTTTTACTATAAAAATTTTCATTATCTGTGATTTCTTTATAATTTTGCAAAAAATGAGGTAAATTAAAGCATTTTGCTTGCTCAAAAGTAGGAAAAATAACTTTCAAAATAATTAAATCTTGCAAATTATTTTTAAATTTGTAAAGAAAAAACCAAATGCCATTAATCTCAAAACTAATTCTAGTTTTTTTAATGATATTCCCTATGGCATTTTTACTTTGACGCTTAAATTCTTTTTTAGAGAGTTTATGAGTTTTTTTATCTATAATATCGTGCAGTTTATAAAGTGAAAATTGATAATAATCTTGATTAATTTTTTTATATTTAACATCACAAAAAGGACTTATACGCGTAAAAAAAACGCGTATCTTATCCTTAGAATAAGCAATTTTTTCTTCTTTTAAAATTTTTATAAAATCATCATTTTCGAGTAAAAAGCGTCTTTGAACTTCACAAACCATTTTATTTTTTACAAGCTTTACAGCCATTTACATAGGCAAATACACCAAGATAATCAATAATATTGCCAATTTTTTTCTCAAGATCTTCTTGATATTTATTAATCCCACTATCTTCATAACATACATCTTCTATATGATTACATTTGCTGCAAATTACATGAATATGAGGATATTCATAAATATCATAACAAGTTTTTTGATTTGGCGTATTGATTTCTACAACCAAACCTTGTTCTTTTAAAGTATTTAAATTTTTATACACTGTAGCTAAAGAAATAGAAGGATATTCTTCCTTAATGCTTTCGTATAAAGATTCTATATTAGGATGTTCATGGCGTTTTAAAATTTTTAAAATACAAAGTCTTTGTGGAGTAGCTTTTAAATCACAGTTTTTAAGCATTTGAATAAGTTCCATAATAAATTCTCCAATATTTTTTCTATAGTATAACGCTTTTTTTATAAAAAAATAATTATATTAAAGGATATTTTTTATCTTTTAATAAATTTTAATCTTTTTGCATAAAGAATCAACATCAAGTTTTAAAAACTGCTCAACCTCATTTGCCTTACCATGCGTGATAAAGCAATCTTCAAATTCAAAGCTTACTAGCTTTATGTGATAAAGATTTTCTTTTTGTAAAAAATTTATAATTAAACTTCCCACCCCACCTATCTTAGCACTATCTGAAAAAACAAACCAAGTTTTTGTATCTTTTGCCAACTCTTTTAAAAGCTCTTCATCTAAAGGCTTTGCAAAAATCAAATCTATTAAGCTCGCATAATCTAAACCAAGTTTATCCAAAGCTAGTTTTGCTTTGGCTACACCTTGACCAAAACCTAAAAATACTTTATCGCTTTGTGTTTTAGATAAAATTTGAGCTTTGGCAAGTTTTATCTCACATGGATTAAAATCATTATTTAATAAAAAATTACCCCTAGGGTAACGAAAAGCAAAAACACCTTGATGAAAATAAGCATATTCCATGATTTTTTCCATCATAGCCTCATCTCTTGGAGCCGCTAGAGTAATGTTTGGAATAGCACTTAAAAAACTAACATCAAAAACACCTTGATGCGTTTCTCCATCTTCTCCTACAATTCCTGCTCTATCCATAGCTATAACTACATTTAAATTCATAATAGCACAATCATGAATTACTTGATCATAAGCTCTTTGCATAAAAGTGCTATAAATTGCTATGAAAGGTTTAAAACCTTCTTTTGCCATAGCCGCCATAGAAGTAACTGCATGTTGTTCTGCAATTGCAACATCCCAAAAGCGTTCAGGATATTTTTCCATTAGCTTATCTATTCCAGTACCACTTGGCATAGCAGCAGTTACGCCTACTATGTTTTCATATTTTTGAGCTAAATTTAAAAGTGTATTTGAAAAAATTTCTGTAGCACTTTTTTTACTTACATTTGCCTTTAAACTCTCCCCGCTACTTCTATCAAAAGCACCTACCCCATGCCATTTAGCATTTTTACCTTCAGCTAATGCATAACCTTTACCTTTGATAGTTTGCGCATGTACAACGCAAGGTTTATTCATAGCTTTTGCTTGATTGAGCGCATTAATAACCTCATTTAAATTATGCCCATCAATAGGTCCAATATATTCAAGTCCTAATTCTTCAAACAAAAGTCCAGGTGTAATAAGTCTTAAACCCTCTTCAAAACGCTTTGCCATATAAGAAGCACCTTGAGGAAAGTATTCTAAAAGATTTTCTATGCGTTTTTTAAATTTTTGATAAAACTGCGTTGCCATTGCTTGAGAAAGGTATTTTGAAATAGCCCCAATTGGCCTTGAAATACTCATTTCATTATCATTTAAAATAATTACACAAGGATATTCTCTATCGCCAAGTTCATTTAAAGCTTCATAAGCCATACCCGCACTTAGCGCTCCATCGCCTATTAATACAACAGGCAAACGATCTTCATTTTTTAATCTTATAGCCTTGCAAGCTCCAACTGCTAAAGATATAGAAGTGCTTGAATGTCCTGCTACAAAATAATCTCCCTCATCAGGCTTTGTATAACCACTTAAACCATTAAACTGTCTTAGAGTATGAAAATTATTTATTTTACCACTTAAGAGCTTATGTGGATAAGATTGGTGTGAAACATCAAAAATAAAAGGATCTTTTTGCGCATTAAAAACATAATGCATTCCTATGCTAAGCTCAACTACACCTAAATTTGAACTTAAATGTCCACCATTTTTACTCACTGTATCTATAATAACTTCACGCAAATTAATAGCTAAATTTTCTAGTTCTTTAATTTGCATATTTTTAATATTTAAGTTATTTAAATCTATCATTCATTAACCATATTTTTGATTTTTTGCAAACGATTGTTAAGATTTGATTCTATATTACCCGCATCACTTAATATTAAAATACTTCCTTTATTAATCGCATCATCAAGACTAAATTTGATATTACTTTGCTCTTGTTCTAAATGTGATTTTACATATTCAAAATCATCAGGGCTAAGTTTTAATTCTATCTTAGTAGCATTTTTAAGCTCATTCATAAGTTCTTTTGCCAAATTTAAGGCTATAAGTGAGGAATTTTCCTCAAGTTCTTTTGCAATTACCTCTTTTGCGATAATTACAGCTGTATCGGCTAATTCTTTTTCATTTTTAGATAAAAACTCATTTAAATTTTGCACTGTATTTTCAAGTTTTTCTACACTTTTTAAGTATTTTTCTTTTAAAGCTTCTAATTCACTTTCAAAATTTTTTTGAGCTTGTTCATAACCTTCTTTAGTAAATTTTTCTTTTGCGTGTTCTAATTCTGTATTTAAGCGATTGTTAAATTCAGCCTCTTGGCTTTCTATTTGCATTTGTAATTTAATAATATTTCCTGACATTTCATCAGTTTTTTTAAGCAAATCTTCTACAAAATCAGGTTGGATTTGTGGTTGTGGGACTTGTGGGGTAGTTTCTACTGTTTGATTTTCTACTGCTTGCTGAGTAGTATTTTGAGCCAGAGGAGTTTGATTTATAGTTTGAGTTTCTTCTTGTTTTTGTTCTTCATTAGAGGGCATTTCACTCATAACTTTAAAATGATAACCCTCAACTACATGAGCAGAAATGTTTTCGGGTGAAATTACATTAGTTAATTTTGCCATAATCTTACTCTATCATCTCATCAGCCTCACCCACTTGGATAAGACCTTGTTCTGCAAGTTTTTGCACCACTTCTACAACTTTTCTTTGTGCTTCTTCTACATCTTTAACACGCACAGCACCCAAAAAGCCCATTTCTTCTACAAAAGCTTCAGCAGCACGCGTAGACATATTGGACATGAATTTTTGTTTTAAATCCTCGCTTGCACCTTTTAAACCTATCATCAAATCACGCTTATCAGCAGCTTTTAAAACTTCTCTAATCGCATTAGTGCTAAGCTGAGAAATATCATCAAAGGTAAACATTAAATCTTTAATGGTTGTAGCAAGTTTTTCATCGCTTTGTTCAATATAAGAAAGTGTTGTTTTAGAAGCTTTTTGACCCAAGCGATTAAGCACTTCAGCAACTGCTCTTGGACCACCCACTTCAACCTTATAAGAAGTAAGGCTTTCGAGCTTACTTTCAAGCACTGCAGATACTCTTTTGATGATTGAAGGTGAAATATCCCCAAGATTTGCCATTCTTATTACAACTTCAGCTCTTAATTCATCACTAAAATACTCCAAAGTTTCAGCAGCTTGAGTAGTATCCATATGAGCTAAAATCAAAGCTATGGTTTGAGGGTGCTCTTTAATAATAAAGTCAGCAAGCTGTTGTGGTTTAATTTGAGAAAGATAAGCAAAATTTTGGTTATTTTCCATACTTTTGGTAAGTTTTTCCAAAATTTTATTGGCAATTTCAGGACCAAAAGTTCTAAATAAAATTTCTTTTGCATATTCCAAACCACCACTTTTTAGATACTGGTTTGATTGTAATAAAGTATAAAATTCCTCAAGCACTGCAGTAGCAACTGGTTTGTCAACATTTTTTGCTAAAGCAATATAGCGAGAAATTTCAGTGATAACATTAATATCCATATGAGAAAATAAAACTGTTGTTACATCTTCTCCAAGTTGAATTAAAAAAATTGCGACCTTTTCTGGCATAGAAAGGTCATCATAGACCATTTTTTGTTCTTCACTAAGCTTTATCATCAGATATCCTTCTCACCAAATTCAGCTTCATTTTCAACAAGTTTTTGTAGCAACAATGCTACTTCTTCACCTTTTTCATTAGCCACTGCTCTTAATTTTTCGAGCAAGACATCATATTGAAGCGCATCTTCGTCAAAATTATCCCCAAAGCCAAGTTGTTCTTCAACTTTCTTGCGCGCTGCATTGAATTTTTCAATAGCGTCTTCAGCTTCATCAATAACTTGTCCATCTTTACCTTCCATTTCTTCTTCAAGCTTGATATCTGCAAGCATTTTTTGAGAAAACGGCACAATAACTTTTTTGTAAAAGATAAAAAGCAAAATCGCAGCAAAGACATACTTAACAGGTGGGATAAATGGCTCAACAAATCTTGAATAAAAAGTTTGAACCTTATTTTCAACTTTAGCTGTTCTATGAAATTCCAAATTATTTACTTCAACCGCATCACCCCTAGCAAGATTAAAACCTATAGCACCTTTAGTGAGATTTTCAATCGCTTTAATTTCTTTATCACTCAAAGGAATATATTCATTAGTAACATTTCCTTGATCATCAGTAATTACTTTATACTTTCCATCTACCACAACAGCTGCAGAAATTCTCTTAACGGTTGCAAATTGCTTAGTGGTATTGGTGATTTTTTTAGAAATTTCATTGTTAGTTGTGGTTTGATTTTTAGTATAAACCTCACGCGCACCTTTATCATCTAAACCTTCTACAGGACCGATGTTTGAAACAGCACCTGGTACACCTTGAATTTCTTTATCTTTATAGCCTTCTCTATGCTCTTCCAAGGTTTGCTCACTGCGTACAACTGTATTTGGATCATAAACTTCACTTTGTGATTCTTCTTTAGAAAAATCATAATCAATACTAACCTTTGCTACTACCCTATCATAACCGCCTGCAAATGGAGCAATAGAAGCAACAATTTTTTGCTCTAATTCATATTCTTGATCTCTTTTATATTTAATTTGAGCAGCAATTAAATCACTTTCAAAAGCACCCTCATCATCTAAAGGAATACCTTTTTGATCCATGATTTTTACATTTTCAGGAGTAAGTTTTGTCACTGAGGAAGCAATTAAGTTTTTAATCCCCATAATTTGCTTTTTATTAAGCTTTAAACCTTCTTTTATTGTCAAAGCTACTGAAGCAGTTGGTGGGACTTGTTGTTGAGTAAAAAGTGTATCTTTAGCAAAAGCAATATGCACCGTAGCACTATGAATAGGCTCTAAACTTTCAATCGTTCTAGCAAGCTCACCTTCTAATGCTCTTTGGTATTTTACCTTTTGTTCAGCTTCTGTGGCTCCAAATTCTTGTTTATCAAAAAGCTCAAAACCTACCTTATTATCTTTTGGCAATAATCCTGCAGAAGCAATAGCTAAACGCTGCTTATATACTTGTTCATTAGGAACTAAAATTGTTCCTTCATTGCGCAAAATATAAGGAACCCCACTTTTTTCAAGTTGAGTTACTATCATCGCCGAATCGCTAGTATTAGCATTTTCAAATAATACTGAATATCCAGCCTCACTAGCCACTGTAGAACCGCTTCTAAAAAGGGTTAAAAATACTAAAAATCCAACTACAACAACAATAGAAGCAGCAATGATAATACGCTGTCTTAAACTTAAATTTTGATAAAGCTGACCTACTTGGTGCAGTATAGTTTTATAATCCATTTATTTCCTACAAACTAAAAATTTTTAGAAAACTCTTCAAAAAACCTTGAATTTTCATACTCTGTACCTATACTTATACGCACAGCATTTAAACCATAACTTTGTAAATTTCTTATTATTATACCGTTTTTAAGCAGTTTTTCAGATAAATCTGTGCTATTTTTTTCATCAAAAAAATAGGTAATAAAATTTGTATAGCTTGGAATGTATCGAATTTTATAATTTTTAGCAAAATCTTCATAAAGTTTCATTTGTGAAAAATTATTTTCTAAGGTTTTTTGCACAAACTCATCATCATCTAATGCAGCAACAGCAGCTTTTAAACTCAAATTAGTCACATTAAAAGGTGCTCTTAATTTATAAAATGCATTAATAATTTCCTTACAAGCTATACCATAACCCACTCTCATGCCACCCAAACCGTAAAGCTTAGAAAAGGTTCCTAGATATACTGCATTTTGAAATTTATGGATTAATTCTTTAGGGTTGATATGCTTTTTGCTATCTTTAAATGAAGCAAATTCATTATAAGCTCCATCAATGGCTACCAAACAATCCTCATCAATTTTTTCTAAAAACTCAAAAACCGCACTCGCATCCAAGCACTCGCCCAAAGGATTATTAGGTAAGCATAAAAAGATTACTTTAATTTCATTTTTATGCTTTTGATATAACTCATATAACTCATTTAAATCATGGGTTAAACTTGGAGTTTTATAAACCTTAACTCCTAGTTGTTTTGCATAAATTTCATACATAGCAAAGCTAACCCCGCATTGCAAATAAGCCTTAGAATGATCAAGTTTTGCATGCACTATATATTCTATAATTTGATCACTCCCACTACCTATGATGAGATTTTCTTTTAAAATATCATATTTTTGTGCTAAAGCTTGTTTTAATTCACTCATAGTATCATCAGGATATAAATGAGCTAAATGTGCATTATTTACAATAGCCTCTTTAGCCTTTTTGCTTGTACCGTAAGGATTTTCATTACTTGCTAGTTTAATAACTTCTTTTAAACCATATTCTTTAGCAATTAAATCCATATCCTTACCACTTTCATAAGTTTTATTAGCTTCTAAAAAAGGATTAAATTTCATTGCTTTCTCCTGATAAATATGATCCAAGCCATTTTATATGCTCGGCTTTTTTTAATACTCTTTGGACATTTTCATCATCAATATGTCCTTCAAAATCTATATAAAAACTATGCACAAATTCTCTTGTTTTTATAGGGCGTGATTCAAGTTTTGTTAAATTTATCCCTTCTTTTTTAAACTCATATAACAAATCACTAAGCCCACCTGGTTTGTGTGCAGCAAGTGCTAAAATAGAAGTTTTACAATGAGGCATTTGAGGTATTTTTATATCACTTAAAATCAAAAACCTAGTACGATTTGCCAAATTATCCTCAATCGTTTCAAATAATATAGGTACATTATAAAGTTTTGCTGCAATCTTAGAGCAAATCGCAGCTGAAGTAACATCTTGCGAAGCTAAGTAAGCTGCATGAGCTGTGGATTTACTTGCTACAAATTCTACTTCACTTAAATCATGACTTTCTAAAAAATTTCTACATTGATTATAACCTTGTGGATGAGAATATATACGTTTAATATCTTTTAAATTTTCACTCATACTTACAAAAGAATGATGAATATCCATATAAATTTCAGCAAAAATCTTTACATCTTCATATTTTCCAAGACAATCAAGCGTCACACCCACTGCACCTGCTGTATTATTTTCTATAGGCACTACTCCATATTTTGCTTCTTTGTGAGCTAATTCTTTGAAAACATCTTCTATATTTGCAAGTGGAGTATAACGACTCATAGCACCAAAACGTGTTCTTGCTACTTGATGTGTATAGCTTCCCTCAGGTCCTAAATAAGCTATGCTTTGAGGCATTTCTAAATTTCTTGATACAGCAAAAATTTCTTGATAAATTGCTTCGATTGCATTTTGATCTAATAAACCATGATTATAATTTTTAAGTCTATTTATAATAGCTCTTTCACGCTCAGGTCTATAAATACTCCCACCTAAATTTTGCTTAATAACTCCTATATCTTTAACATGAAGCATTCTTTCATTAAGTAAAGCCAAAATTTTATCATCGATAGTATCGATTTTATTGCGTAATTTTTCTATCTCTTTCATTTAAACCTCGATATGTAGTAATCCTTAATACTATCATATACAAAATTAAGTTTAGTTGTATCAAGACCTTGAATGTTAGAAATTTTACCGCTTAAAACTAAGGCTGTTTGCATGCCAAGTTCATAGGCACCAAGCAAATCACCTTTAAAATCATCACTAATGATTAAAGTATTTTCAAAGCTTGCATTATAATCTTGCTGTTTTAATAAATTTAAAGCACTTTCATAAAAAGCCTTACTAGGTTTTCCTATCACTTTATAATCAAACTCGCATGCATTTTTAAGCATAGACATGATACTTCCAACACCTGGATAAAGCCTTGAGTTTTTCTTATAAATACTACTTTCATGCATTGCTATAGCTTGCACGCCATTTTTAAGATACTCTATCATACTAGCAAAATCTTGAAATTTAAAATCATCATAACTTGCTAGTAAAAATGCTTTTGGGTTTTTATAATCAAGCTCATAACCTAACTCTTGAAGTGAATCTAAAAATTCTTTTGCTCCAAAAGCTGCTATTTTACAAGGTTTTAAATGATCTTTTAAAACACAAAAAGGATCGATATAAACTTTTTCATTAATTTCAAAACCCAAATTTTGCAAATAATTTAAAAAATCTAATCTTTTGGTATTATTAGTAATAATCACATATGGAATTTTTTCTTTATTTAAAGATTTAATGAGTTCTAAAGCACCATTTATAGGACTTTTATCATAATCTGAAATCAAAGTTCCTTGCACATCTAAAAACAACATTTCAATCCTTTAAAAAATCAAGCTCTAAAGCAATTTGATCCTCATAACTTTCTCTTTTTCTAATCATTCTTACCGTGCCGTTTTCACAAGCTAACTCACATACTCTATTACGAGTATTGTAATTACTACTCATACTAAAACCATACGCACCTGCGCTTTTAACTATGATCAAATCTCCTGCTTTTGTTTTAGCTAGTTTTCTATCTTTAGCTAAAAAATCTCCACTCTCACAAACCCCGCCAACAATATCACAAAGGCTTTCTTCTTTATTTTCGCTCAAAAGCTTGATTTCATGATAAGCACTATATAAACTTGGACGCAATAAATCATTCATTGCCCCATCAACAATCACAAAACGCTTTTTATCATTAAATTTTTCATACAAAACTTTAGTAACAAACTCACCTGCATTTGCTACCAAAAACCTACCAGGTTCCATACCTATACACACATCAAGACCTTGCAAACTTGCTAAAATTCCTTGAGCATAATCATATAAATTTGGTTCTTGCTCATCTTTATAACAAACTCCTAAACCCCCACCTATATCAAAGAATTTAATATTAATTTTCAAAGCCAAAAGCTCTTTTACTAATTTTGCAACAATCGCTGAAGCCTCATGGATACTGCTTATATCAAGAATTTGCGAACCTATGTGAAAATGTACTCCAACTGGCTCTAAAAATTGTGAGTTTTTAGCATAAAGATACATTTTTTTAGCACTTTCTATATCTACGCCAAATTTATTTTCATGTAAACCTGTAGAAATATAAGGATGTGTTTTAGCATCTACATTTGGATTTACCCTTATGCTTACACGAGCTATCTTTTGACTTTCTTTAGCAATTTGTTCTAAAAGAAGCATTTCTTCATAGCTTTCTAAATTTACATAAAGTATATTTTGCTCTAAAGCATATTTTAACTCATCAGCATTTTTACCTACCCCGCTAAAAATAATTTTATAATTTTTAGCTCCTGCTTTTAAAGCTCTATAAATCTCACCCGCACTAACACAATCAAACCCACTATCTAAAGAAGCTAAAAGCTTTAAAACGCTTAAATTAGAATTTGCTTTAACTGCATAAAAAATTTGTGACTTTCTTGCTTTAAAAGCATCTTTTAACATTGTAAAACGCTCTTTAATTTTATCAAAATCATAAATATAGAATGGTGTGTTATATTCTTTTGCTAGTTTTAAATAATCCATAAAAACCTCACTTGTAGTTATTTGTGTTTAAAATAATAAAAACTTCCTATACTTATTAAAATAAATACTGGTAGCATTATACCAAGCTCTGGAAGTAAAATTTCATTTTCACTCAATCTTGTTAATAAAAACAACAAACCCCAAACCAAAAGTATGCACACAAAAAACACAAAAGCTAAAAGTGCGAGATTAAAAAATCTTGCTGTTAAAGGAAAATAATAATACACAATAAGCATTAAAAATGGTGCAAAAAATGGCGTAAGAACCAAAGAATACAAACTTGTCCTAAGTGTATTAGTAGAAATGTTTTGTTTTGCAAAAATTACCATACTTTCTAGTGCGTCTAAAATAGAATAAGAAGGATTGCTCTCTACTAAAGAAATTCTTTCTAAAATTTTTGGAGAAAAGTCTTCTAAACCTTTAATATTTTTAAATTCTTCTATACTCAAACCCTCTTTTGAAACAATCAAATTTTGTGGTACATTAGTAGCTTTAGCATCATTTAAATCCCAAGAATTTCCATTAAATTTAGCAGTTTTTGCATGGATTATGCTTTGAATGTCTAAATTTTTTACATCAAAGATTTTTACATTATATAGGGTTTGAGAATTTGTTTTTTGTATATAAATAAATTTATCATTATATTTAATCAAAACTTCCCCACCCTCTCTATCTACAACGCCACGCTTAAGAATATTACTTTTATATTCATCTGCATAAGCAAAAGAGCTAAAATTAAGTCCTACATAAACACAACAAAAAAACATAGCCCATAAAAAAGGATAAAAAATCACTTGATTTTTGCTTAAACCCAAAGCATACAAGCTAACAAATTCATTCGAGCGTATCATATTAAAAATACATAAAACCAAAGCAAGGACTATAGCTAAAGGCAGTATATAAGAAGCTGCCGAGCATGTTAAGAAAAATATATATAAAAGCTCTAAATTTGCACTTTTTGGCAGTCTATTGAAATTGAGCAAAAAATCAATCGCTACAAAGAAAAAAGTCAAAGAGAAAAATAAAATAAAAAATGATTTTAAATACAAAGATGAAATATAGCGAAAAAATATACTCATCGTTTAACTTTTTAAAGAATATTTTGAAGCGATTTTTTCTATATCAGAATTTAAAAGCTCAAGTAAGGCTTTTTTACTATGTTCTAAAACCTTAGTTAAACTTTCTTGTTCTTCTTGTTTAAATTTCCCTAAAACATGAGAAATTACATCTTGTCCTTTTCCTACTCCTATGCGTACTCTCTCATAAGCATTACCACAAAGATGATCTATACTTTTAAGTCCATTATGCCCACCACTTGATCCACCTTTTTTAAATTTCAAAGCACCTAAATTTAAATCTATATCATCATGGATCACAATAATTCTATCACATTTATAGTATCCACTAACAGCTTTTACGCTTTCTCCGGATAAATTCATATAAGTGGAAGGTTTTAAAAAAAGAGTAGAAGAGCTTTTAAAAAGCTCTCCTTTAAATTTAGCATTTGAAAGCTTTGTTGTTTGCAAGTCTTTCAAAATTAAGTCAATTAGCATAAACCCTACATTATGACGGGTTTGGGCGTATTGTTCTCCTATATTACCAAGTCCTACGACTAAGGTCATTTTATCTTGCTTTTTCTACGCCAACTACAGCTACTCTATCAGCATCAACCATAGTTACACCCTCAGGTACAACCACATCGCGGATTAAAAGTGCATCACCAACATCAAGTTTAGTTACATCTAACTCGAAATAATTTGGTAAGTTTTCAGCTGCACATTTTACTTTCAATCTTCTTTTTGATTGGATTAAAACACCTTTATTTTTAAGACCCATAGCTGTTCCTACGATTTTTACAGGAACCATATATTTAGAAATAACACCTTTTTGTGCTACTTTTAAATCTACGTGTTTTAATTCTGCAGTTACAGGATCTTTTTGATAATCAACTACCACAACATTTAATACTTTATCTGCTACTTTTACATCAAAAGCTAAAGTAGTTTTTTTGCGTACTTCTTTAATAAATTCATTTACTTTAAAAGCAGCATTGATGTTTTCTAATCCTTTTCCGTAGATGTTTGCGATTAGATAACCATCTCTTTTTAAAGCTTTAGCAGCTTTTCTACCGATACTCTCTCTAACGATACCTTCTAACATCTGTTTCCTTTCTAAAAAAATAAACGCTAATTATAGCTAAATAAGTTTATAAAGATTTTAAAATATCTTCATAAGCTATGCAAAATTGCTCTAAACCATCATCAAGCAAATCTTTACAAGCTTTACTTAAAGCATCTTTTGAAATATTTGCATTCAATTTTTTCTCTATACACTCATCTTTTAAAGGCTCTTTAAATATAATTTGCTTACCTTTAAAAGCCTTAATAGCATCTAGTGGTGCAGTATTAATAGCTTTATCATAAAGCAATTCTTTAATATAATAATCTTTTTCTAAATCATCACCCTTAACACCCGTGCTTGCAAACAAAGCTCTAATATTTGCTTCATTTTGTTTAATGATATAATTATAAGCCTTAGTTGCAGTAAGAATTCCTATATAATTTTTATCTAAAACTTGATTATTTAATAATCTATCAAAACGGCTTACGAAAATACTAATAACTGCTTGAGGCTCTTTTTTAGCTGCGATATTATTTTTTCTAAATTCTTTTAAACCTAAATTTAAAGCTTCAAAGCATTTTTTAGTTTGTTCAAAATCAAAAATTAAAGTAGCATTTACACTAATACCATTTTTCATTAGTTCTTGCATTACTTCATAAGAAGCTTCTGTGGCAGGAATTTTCATCATCACATTTTCTTTTGCAATCTGCGTGTATAATCTTTTTGCTTCAGCCAAAGATAAACTAGTATTATCTTTTAATCTTGGGTCAATTTCAATACTGATAAAACCATCATTATTTTCATAATAATTAATAGCTAATTTATCTGCAGCCTTAGCTATATCTTCTACCGCAAGATACTCATATAAAGCTTTTTTATCTTTAAGATTTGATTTTTTGATTTTTTCTTTATAAATAGCTGAATTTAAAATCGCATTTTTAAAAATAGCAGGATTTGAAGTAGCACCGTTGATTGTTCTTGAGTATATTAAATCTAAAAATTCATGATCTAAAAATTCATTTTCTATAAAATCACACCATAGTGAAAATTTCTTCATTGTATTACCTTTATTATTTCTTTTAAATCTTTTTTATCTATACAAATATCTGCATGGGATCTTAAAATTTCTTTGGCACAAAAAGCTATTTTTAATCCACACTCTTTAAACATAGAAATATCATTAGCTCCATCACCCACACACATAATTTCTTCTGTTTTTAAATTTAAAAATTTCTTAAGTCTTTGTAGTATAATACCTTTTGAGTTGTTAAACATAATTTCTCCGCCAACTTTTCCCGTTAAAACACCATTTTTACTATGCAAAAAGTTAGCAAAACCAAAATCAAAATGAAGTTTATCTTGTATTAAGTCAATTCCTTCATG
>NZ_JANQCW010000018.1:0-36531 GCF_024723635.1 Campylobacter sp. W0066.1
ATTATTAAGGTGAAAATGTGATAAATTTAATCATGCTTTTACATATCTTTGATATAATAACAGTAAATAAAAATTAGGCACTAAAATGGATAGTTCATTAGAAATTAAAGATAAAAAGACAGATATAATAAGTGCAAAAGATAAAAAACTTTTGTTTCATTTAACACCAATAAAAAATGTGGAAAGTATACTTAAAAATGGTTTAAAACCAAGAAGTTGTCTTAACGAAGAAAATTTCGAAGATACAGCAAATCCTGATATTATTAATAAAAGAGAAGAAATGGGGCTTACTAAGTATATTCCATTTCATTTTATACCAAATGGCCCTTATGATGGTAGTGTAAGAAAATCCAATCCTGATGAAGATTTTGCATACATTTGTGTTTCTCGAAGTACTGTAAAAGATAATTGTAAAATAATAGTTGGACATCCTCTGAATAATTCAACAGAAAATAATTCAACAGAAAATAATTCAACAGAAAATAATTCAACAGAAAATAATTCAACAGAAAATAATTCAACAGAAAATAATTCAACAGAAAATAATTCAACAGAAAATAATTCAGGTAAACTTTACAATTGGGACAAAGGATTTGAGAAGATAGATTGGGCATTAATAGATAAAAGAGATTATACTGATGAAGCTTGCAAACAAATGTGTATGAGTGAAGCTTTATATCTAGGAACCATAACGCATGAGAATATTCAATGCATTTGGGTTCCTTCTGCTCAAGTTGGTCAATTTGAAAAAATGAAAAAAGAGTTAAATGGTAAATTCCATATAGATGAAAAAGATTTTTTGACAGCAGAAAATAAAAAAAATAAAAAAAATAAAAAAAATGAGTAATATTAAATATACAATAGGAGACTTACTAAATTCAAAACAACAAGGGCTTGTAAATACTGTTAATCTTAATGGGCTTATGGGTAAAGGTATTGCATATCAATTTAAAAAGAAGTTCCCATTGAATTATGAAGCTTATGTTAAAGCTTGTAAAAACAAAGAGATAAATATAGGAAAAGTTTTTATATTTGAAGAAAATGGTAAAACAATTATTAATTTTCCAACTAAAGCAAATTGGAGAGAAAAAGCAAAAATTGAATATATAGAATCCGGTTTAAAGTCGTTAAAAAACGAGATAATTCAAAGAAATATTAAATCCATAGCCATACCTCCTCTTGGCTGTGGTAACGGGGGTCTTAATTGGAAAGATGTAAAATCTTTAATTGAGACTTATCTATCTGATTTATCAAATAATACAAGTATTTTAATATATGAACCCATAAATAATTTCCAATCATCGCAAAAAATATCAAGACCTCCTAAAATTTCAGTATCGCATTATATATTTCTTGAGGTAATGAATGGATTAAAAATAAAAAGCGAATTAAAATTTCATAAAGAGCTTATAGCACAAAAAGCGATATTTTTTTTAATTTTTTTTTCAAAAAAAGAATTTTTTAAATTTGAGTCTTATAAATTTGGCCCATATTGTCATCTTGTAGAAATAGTTCGAAAAGAAGTAACTGAATATTTTGAATTTCATGGTTACAAAAAAACAAAAAAAGATGGTAAAAAAATTTCAGAACTTATGCTTAAAGAAATTACGAGCAAAAAAAACATCGAGAAAATAGAAAAAATTAAAAATTATATTCCTATGGCTTGCGAATTTTGTAATAGCATGAAAGATATAAAACAACTTGAAGTTGTAGCAACTATATTGCATATATTAGTGCTACGTAATAAAATGTCAGCAGATGATATAGTATCATTTTTTTTACAAAAATATCCAAAAAAACATCCACAATCATATGATAAAAAAAACATATTAGAAAATATAAAATGGTTAATATCAAAAAAAATACTAAAAGAAGATTTATTTAAGAAAATATATTACTAGCTATAAACTATTTAATTTTTATTAAAATACATTTTATGTATTTTGTTTAAATATAAAAATGAGTAGCTAAACACTACTCATTTTTCACTCCTATTTAGTCAAACAAAGCATTTGCTTTTTCTCTACCTTCATCTAAAAGCTCTTTAGAATCCAAAGGCTCTTTCCCCATTGATTTACCTATATCTGCTCTAAAAGCATTTTCGCATTCTATATATTCTTTTGAAGTTTTATCTTTTAGTATAGAGTCTCTATTATCTTTACAATATTTTAAAGTATCTTTTAATTCTTTTTCATTTTTGGAGTCTTTAAAATATTCCATAGACTTAGGCTCTGATGAACAAGCACCTAAAAAAACAATAAGACTAAGAGAAGCTAACCCTAAAACTACTTTTTTCATTTCATATCCTTGATATATTTTTTAAATATGTTCGTTATATTTTAATGATATTGAAATTATATCTAAAAAGTATTAATTAGATATAAAATAAGTGATATTTTTTATAATTTTTTTAATTTCTTTATTATACCAAATTTGGGATAGAATAAAAACTAGAATAAAACAAACACTTAATAATTAATTACACATACAAATAATTAATATAAATTTTAGAATATTTTGTTAAAATTTATCGTTCCATTTTTTTTCTAGCTAAAGCCTCTTTAGTTCTTTGTGAAATTAATTGTCTTTCGATTTCGGCTGATAAAGAAAAAGCAAAAGCAATTACTTTTGTGTTGATATTGTCATTAAGAGCAAAATTTTCTTTGATAGAATATATAGTGATATTATTTTTAATGCACCAGTTTAATTTCTCCATAATATCTAAAAGACTTCTTCCTAGTCTTGAAAGTTCTGTGACAACTAATGAATCTCCATTTTTTAATTTTTTAAATAATCTTCCTAAATTTCTATGATCTATTGCTATTTTTCCGCTAACAACTTCTTGCACAAAGTAATTGATTTTAATTTCATTTCTTTTGCTCCACTGAAGTATTTCAAATTTTTGATTTTCAGTGTTTTGTTTATCGGTGCTAACTCTTATATAAGCATATATCATTAATATTTCCTTGTAATAAAATAAAGATTGTTTATATCAAAAAAGGCATGATTTTTCTAGTTTAAAATAATTAACCCTTTAATAACAGCATTAATGTGGAAGCTAAAGCTTTTAATCAAGTATTAAAAGCTAGTGCTAAAATTAGTGTTTATGAGATGAGAGGGATACTTGGAGAATCTACAGGGCATATTGTGTATGAATTGGGAAGCCCAGAATCTGATGGAAAAGAAGAAGGATATTATTCAGAAGGATATTCTACTTTTACAATGACTCACATAGGAAGTATGACTGCTATAACTCTTTTTGGGTATAAAAGCATAGAAGACGCACGAAATGCAAATATTAAAGTAACATACACTCCTGCCTATAATGGTAATATTCAAAAAATTACACATTGTTGGAATTATGAAGCTAGAGGTAATGGAAAAAAACCTTTTTTATCTAATTATTTTGGAATAGGATTGTTTCAGCAAGATCAGTGTGTTTATTTATCTAAACAAAACAACGGCATATATAAGTTTGAAGATTTAAATAATAAATACATAAAGCCCACTTATTTGCACTTGAAATTACCTTAAAAATCACATGAATTTTAAAATAGCCTATATAAAATTTAATTTTTTATAGGCTAAATACTTATTCACTCAATTTTAAGTGCAAAAATCAAATCCATTTATTCATCATAATTAAACCTTAAATGTATTTGTATTCCTCTAGCATAACATTGCCAAGCAGCCGTATTAATAGCTCCTGCTTTTATATTAATTTTATTAACTTTATTCCATTTAACTTTTACATTTCCTTGATACCAATTATCAATCCACTCATAAGGAAAAATTCTACCATCTACAAAAGTGTCATGTATGGTTATACCAAACCTATCATCAACTGCACCTTTCCATTTAATTGTAACTGATTTTACTTTATCTGTGTTTGGTATAGCATAATCTCCTAAGTTTATAGGCTGATAAGTTAGCTCATAGCCATTACAAGTATAATTAGCAAAAGCACTTACATCAACAGGAACTTCAGAATAAGATTTTATTGCTAACGCTTTATTCATTCTTTGATTTAAAGCATTAAAAACCACATTTATGTTGTTATTAAAGGGTGATTTTCCTTGACCATTTAAATAAGCCTCGCCTTTAGCATTAAATTTGCTATCTTTTGAGTTAATTTTTCCATCTCCACTTAAAGTCCATTCTACACTTGCATTTGGTTTTCCGCCTTTGACTGTTACTTTGAAAGTTTCATCGCCTACAAGTTCAGTTTTATCACTTGAAATGCTTAATTTGTATTGATATAAATTAATATCATTCATAGTAAAGGTTTCTTTAGTATCTCCACTTTTAATATATTTAAATTGTGGTTTTATTTTTTTAATTTTAAAATCACTTATCTTGTGATAAGCAATTGTCGCTTCGCCTTTGTTATTTACTTGCACACTATCGCTTTTTGGTTTAATTACTCCATTTGTAATAGGTTCTATTATGCTATCAGGTAAAAGTCCTTTTACTAAAATTGAATAATCTGTATCATAATCTATTGTATTATTGTGTTTGCCATAAAGAGTAGAATTAAATACTGGATATGTTATTACTGGTGTGAAGGTTCTTAAATCATACACAATAGTTTTATTTGAATTTTTTCCTACACCTGAAGTAACAATTTTGATAGGAGTTTTAAATGGAGTTTTTGAAGTTAATAAGGCTTTAGCTTCTCCATTTTGATCAAAGCTTAGTTCTTGATTGCTTAATGTGGCATCGCCAGTTAAATCCCATTCTACTTTTTCATTTGGCTTTCCTCCCGTAACTTTAACTTCAGTTTTATCTAAAACTAAATCTTTTGTAGGTAAGCCATTTTCATAAGCGTCAAGCTTATCTTTTTCACTATCCATTGCTAAAGAATATTGATAAAGTTTGATATTATCTTTAACTTCAATTTTATTTGCGATACTTTGATTATAAATAGCTGTGATTTCTAAATTTTTTACATTATAATCTTTGATTGCTTCAAATACTACTTTGCTTTCGCCTTTTTCATTTGAAGTAGTTTCTTTGTTATTACTAATTCTAATTTTCTTACCACTATTAATATCTTTTGCTATCCATTCTACTTTAGTATTTGGCATTAATCCAGTAAGTTTAACTTCAAACTCACTCACATAATCAATTGTTCCATTTTCAAATAAAGCATTTGTAACTGGGTGCTTGTGAGTTGGTAAAATCATAGTGGCTTTATAATTTTTAACCTCTAATTCTTTGCTTTTTTCACTCACTAATTCATCATTAGTATTTTTAGCAAAGATTTTTACCTTACCATTATTTTCTAAGCCTACGATTTTAACTTTACTTTCGCCTTTATTATCTGCAATAAGTTGTAATTCTTTAGCAGTAGAGCTTTTATTTTCATTTTCTAAGATAAATAAAGCTTTATCCTCGCCCTCTAATCTCCACTTTACATTAGTTTTGTTTGGGCGTAAATTTTTATAAGTAGCAATTGCTATTTCTTTATTTCCTATAACTTCTTTATCAATACTTAAATCATTATCGTTATTACCAAATACCATAATTTGCACAGGTGCTTTAAACTCAACTCCATTAACACTAGCAATAACTTTAACTTCTTCTTTGTCTTTCATAGTATCATCAGCTTTGTATTTGATAGTAGCATTACCATTGTTATCAGTTGTATCTGAAGTATTTGTTTTAATTAATTCGCCTTTTCCTATTAATCTCCAAACAACTTTTAAATTATTAGCTAAGTTTCCACCTGCTAAAGTGATAAGACTTTCTTCAAATCTTTCTATTTTTTCAGGATCTGCTTTAATTTTAAAATCAAGTTTTATAATTGAAATAGGAAATTTACCATTTGCTTCGCCAGCTACTGCATTTAAATCAGTTTTTGGAGTGCAAGAACGAATAATTTGCACATAAACTTTTCCGCTATTATCTGTAGTGTAGTCAAAACCTTTTTCAAATACTACACAAGAATGAGTTGGTGTAACTCTCATAGGAGTATTTTTTACTACTTCATCAAAGCCATTTTTTAACAATATACAATGTTTATCATTACCTAAATCTCCACAATAAGAAATATGATACTTATTTGGAGTTGCTCTATATTCAAGAACCATAGAATAATCTCTATCAATAAATTGAGTTCTAGTGCCTTCAATAGTATTACTAATTCCTGCTAGTTTTGGTTCAAATGCTAATTTCATAGCTTTTTCATCAAGTGGTATGTTAATATTTGCATTAATTGAAGTATTCTTTTTAGAACTCTCTGCACTTCTGCTATGACTTAAAGTAAAAGTTAATGCAGGGAATGGAGAATATGAAATTCCTCCTTCATATATTAATGGATTTTTCTCTAAATCATCAACGCTATTTGCTCCAAAAATACCTACTTTATCGCCATACCATTGTCCCATTTTTGCAAAAACTGAAACATTAATAAGAGAAGGAAAGGCATATTTTATTTTTGCGTCCCAGCCATTTGCAGGGCGTTCTTGCACATAATCTTTATCAAAATCATAGCTATCTATCCAGTTACTCAATCTTTGATAAACATTTGCATTAAATGCGAGTGTATCTACCATAGCTTCAGCACCTAAAGACATTCTTTTATGCCCTCTGCTAAAATCATGATCATAGACTGAGTTTAGTCCTAACATAATATTACCTGAATTATTTAAAGCTATTGCATTTGGATAAAACCTTATACCCCCACCAAAGTGTCCTATGGTTCTATCATTAGCAAATTCGCCTATACCACTTTGTAAAAAATAAGATATTTTTGGATTATCTTCACTTACAATAGGTAAAAGTGCTTTAGCATTACCACTAAAACCGCTTCTTTCATTGTAATTAAATGAAAAATCTGTATTAATAGAAGTATTTAATGAATCAATAAATTCTTTAACTAACTCATTTGCACTTGCATTTAAATAAGAACTTGCCATATTTTTTACAATTTCTTCTTTGCTTTTGCTATCTTCACTATCATAAATAGCACCAGCTGTCTGAATAACTTTCATTACTTTATTTGAAAATTCTTGATCTTCTTTGCTTAAATTATCATCTTTTTTACTATCATTTAAAGCTTTTTGTGTTTTTAAATTTTCATTATAATAGTTTGCATTTGTAGGGTTTTCAAGATAAACAGTTTCAAAAGGTTTTTTAATAATTTTTTTGTCTTTAAAATTAGTATGAGTGTGTTCTTTGATAACTTCTTTATCATAAAACTCAAGCCACTTAGCTGAAATATACTCTTCTTTATTAGCTAATTTAGCCCACTTAGTGCCTGTTTCATTAGTTATGATATTTTCAATATCTAATATTCTATTTTCTCTATAAATTTCTACTTGTTTGCTTTTAACATTTGGTTTTTCTCTTGAGATTATGCGATGAGTTTTTACTTTTGCTTTTCTTATAGTTTGTTCTTGAAAATTTGTATTATCTTCTTCATTATTAATTTCTTTTAAATTATTATCAAGATTATTTTTTTCTTGAATTAGTTGTTCTTTTTTAGCAATTAATTCATTATTGTTTGAATTATTACTTAATTCTTTATCTATACTTCTGATTTCTTTGTTTATTTTTGCATATTTAGCATAGATTTCTTGCTCACTAAGTTCTTTGCTATCTTTTTCTTCTTTTATAATTTCACTAGCTTCATTAACTTGTGTTTCTTGTGATTGAATAGTGTTTGTGTTTTGGGTGCTTGAAGGTAAAATTTCATTATCAGTATTAGCTGATGAAATAATTTTTTTACTTAATATTTCAATCTCACTATCTACATTGTCAAAAATAATACTTGAATGTGTTTGATTTATTAAAGATGAACTTAATAAAAAAGACAACAAGATTTTTCTTAATATCCTTTTTTTTGGATATTTTGTTTTTAAAGATTTTTTATATAGTACTGATTTCATTTTACCCTCTTTAGTTCTTATTAAAATACTTCTTCTTCCGTATTATCTGTTTGAGCAAAATTTTCAACAGAATTATCTTCTTTAGTTGCTTGGTGATCTATATTTTGCTTTTCTTTTTGATGGACAAATTCAAAATTATCAACTATAACTTGAAAACCAGTTCTTTTATTTTGATTTTCATCTTCATAAACTGAAGTAAAAATCCTTCCTTTGCATAAAAATTTATCTCCTTTTTTTAAGTAATTTGCTAAAGCATTTACCCTATTTGTTCCAAAAACAACCAAAGGAATCCAATCTGTGTGTTTTATTTCCTCATTTGCTTTTTTAGTAATAGTCGTAATTGCTAAACTATTTTTTGCTAAAAGTTCTTTTTTTCCTTGAGATACTTCCCAATCTTTACCAAGAAAACCACATAATACTACTTCATTCATTTTTTCATCTCCTTATTTTAATTTTGGCTTATTTTTTTCATCAAAACACATAAACTTACAACCATTTTTATACTCACTACATCCCCACCAATAAGTCCCTTTTGTATTTTTTCTTCTTATTAAATAACCATTTTTACATTCAGGGCAACTATATTGTTTTTCTTTTGATAATTGTGAGAATTGATTCATACTCCCATTTTCTTTTATTTTCAAAATTTCACTATTAACCTCCTTTAATATATTTTGTAAGAAATCTTCTTTTTTTATTGTGCCTTGTTCAATCATTTTTTGTTGCTCAAACCATAAAGCAGTCATATCAGGATATTTAAGAGTTTCAGGTGCTAAAGATATTAAGAGTCTTCCTTTTTTGGTAGATTTAACAACTTGTTTTTTATCTTTACTTACCTCAATATATCCTTGCTCAATTAAATTTTTAATATGAGTTGATCTAGTAGCAGGTGTTCCAATACCTCCATTTTCACCTTTTTTGTCTTTATCTTTTTCAATTAGTAATTTTTTTATTTTTTCATCTTTCACATATTTAGCAACACTATTTAAATCCTTTAATAAAGAATCCATCGTGTAATAAGGACGCGGTTTTGTTTGCTTTTTCTCTATTTCAATATCTTTAATTTTGCAAACACTATTATTCTCTATTAGTGAAATGTCTAAATGATTATTAGTATCTTCATTGTCTTTTTCATCACTTTGCTTGAAAAATTTTCTAAAACCCTCGCTAATATTTTTGCTTTGAGAAATGCTAAATACACTCTTATCATAAGTTTGTATCTCAAGATTTGTAACTTCATATTCTCTTGGTTTAAAAAACTGAATCACAAATCTTTTTGCTATTAAAATATAGATATTCTTTTCTTCTTCTTTTAAAAGCCCACAATCAAAATTGTTTTGAGTTGGTATTATTCCATAGTGAGCGGAAATATTTTTATCATTAAAAGCTTTGCTTTTAATGCTTAAATCACTCTTTTCAAGCAATAAACTTAAATCACTATCATTATTTTTTATATTTGATTTAATAGAATTTAAAATATTTGGAGCTTGTTCAAACATTGTTTCAGGTAAGTATTGACAATCTGATCTATTGTAAGTTATGGCTTTATATTTTTCTCTTAAATTTTGAGTGATTTCTAATGTTTTATCAGGTGAATAACCATATAATTTAGCACACTCTGCTTGCAAAATTAAAAGACTATAAGGCAAAGGGGGATATTCTTTCTTTTTTTCTTTAAAAACACTAATTAACCCCGTTTTATTAATGTTGATTTCTTTTATTTGTTTAGCAATATTTTCATCGATAATCTTTTCTTCTGTTTTTAATCTTGCATTAAATACTTTTCCATTTATTTCAAATTTTCCTAGCAATGAATAATAATCTATGCTTTTAAAATTTTCATATTCATTATCTCTTGCTGTTATAAGCCCTAAAATTGGAGTTTGAACTCTTCCTAAAGTAAGAACTTCTCTAAAACCACTTTTTTGCTGTGCTACACTTGTATAAGCTCTTGTAAGATTAATACCTACAATCCAATCAGCTTGACTTCTTGCAAATCCTCTTTCACTCATTCCTTTAAATTGAGAATTCGGCTTCATTTTAGAAATTTCAGCTTTAACTGCTTTTGGAGTTAAATCATTAATTAAAACTCTAAAAACAGGTTTTTTTGTTTTTGAATACTGAATAATTTCATCAATAAGAATTTGACCCTCATCATCTGCATCACCGCAATGAACAATACTATCTACTTGATCATTTTTAATCAATTTGCAGATAATTTCTAATTGTTTTTTGCTATTATTTATAGGAATATATTTAAATTCTTTAATATCCAAAGGCAAATCATTTAAATTCCACAACTTCCATTTTTCATTATAAAATTCAGGTGTTGCTAATCTCAATATATGACCAAAAGCCCAAGTAATTAAATTATCGCCTTTTTGAATATAACCTTCAAATTTCTTAACATTACCATCTAAGCCTTCTGCAATTGCTCTACCAAGTTCAGGTTTTTCCGCTATAAACAATCTCATCTTTTACCTTTTATCTTTATTTGTTTTACACCCTTGTAATAAGGGTGTAAAATTTATCTTTCGATATCTTTTTCTTTGTTTGGAACTTGAGTTTCTTGCTCTATTGTTTGTTCTTTAGAAAAACCATCTTGTTGTTTTGCTTTTTGCTCTTTCATTTCGGCTTCATTTTTTATCTCAAAACCAGTGCTTCTAACAATAGCTAGATAGCCATCACCTTTTTCAAGTTTAATCTTTTCTAACTCTTCTTTAATTTCTTTATTAGTAAGCTTAATGTTTGTGTCAAGATAAAAACTTTTGCTACCATCTTGGTTTTGAAATTCGCTAATTCCAATTCCTTCAACTAAAGCTTTTCCAGCTTCTCTTTTATCATTGATTGTGTAGTAAAATCTGTCAGTTTCTTCATTCCAGTTATTATTAATAAAGATATGGTTATCTCTATTACTTCTTTCTTGCGGATCTGTTGGTAATAAAACAATGTTGAAATTTTCTTTATCTCTTCTTACAAAGTAATTTTTCCATTCATTATTTACTTTAAAAGAAGCTGTTACAGCTCCCTTATCCATTCCAACAACTTTTCCAGCCTCTTCTATCACATCAACTAAAGCAGTAGCAACTTGTCTTTGCTTAATTTCACCTGTTTGAGTGTCTTTATAGTTTAATGCGTTATTTACATCAACCATAAGTCTTGGATGATTTCCATTTGATAATCTTACGAATGCCATTTTTTTCTCCTTAATAAAAATTTTTATGTTTTGTTTTTTGGTTTTTGGTTTGGGAATTTAAAAAAAATATATATAATTACATGTTCATTCACCTCCTTGTAGTGTGATATGAATGCCATTCTCATCTTTATTAAGAATGGTTTTGTTTTTTGGGAAGCTCAAAGTTAAGCTTTTGTCTTTATTTTCTTTTATAATGATAGAGCTTAACTTTTGGGCGTTTTGGGTTATTTTTTTATAATCTTCGTATTTTAAGTATACGATGAAAGAAAAAACTCCAAAAGAAAACCCAAATAAAACAAAAAACATCAATGAAACAATCATAGTTTGTTTGATATTTTTAGTTAGCTTCGAAAAAATTTTAGAAAAATCTAAAATTGCATTTTTTTCTTTTTCTAAAAACACTTTTAAAGTTTGATCATATGTTTGTAAGCTATCACTTAATCTAGCTTCGGTTTTTGACCTAAAATCCTTTAAATCATCATTACTTACTTTTAAAGCACTATTTAATGATTCAAGAAATGTATTATCAAAATTAACTAAAGAATTATCAAGTGCAGTTTTTAGCTCCATTGCTTTTTGACTAAATTCTTCTATTTCTAATTTTGAAAAAGATGAGTTCAAACTATCAAGTTCTGTTTTAATCAAAAGCGTTTTATTGATTATTTCCAATTCTTCTTGACTTGGGGGATTTTTAAAATACGAAATTAGAGAATCAATATTCATTTTAAGTTTATAAAAATTTTGCTCTAAATCTTTAAAAATTCCTTCTTTGGTATTCTCATCAAGAACATTATTTAAGCCTATATTGATAGTATTATTAATGATTTCTAAGATTTTTATCTGCTCATCAATAATTTCTTTATAGTTGCAAATTTTTACTTCATCAAGTAAAGAATTATCCATATCTTCTTGATCTATTTGCTCATCAAGTAAGCTTTGATTTTCTTCAGTCATTTTTTATCCAACATTTTTTATTAATAAAAATCTTTTTATAAAAAACCCATTTCCACTTAAAACCTACTCTCTCGCGATGTTTCTCTCTTAAATTATCAGGAAGTAAGTTATATTCTTGTTCAGAAATTTCTTTTAATTCATAACCTCTTTTCCAACTGACATCCTCTATAAAATTTTTAGAGCATATATACTCAAAACCTTGATAATCAGTATAAGAACTAGATTGCAATAGGTAACAAGATTGCGATAATTGTGGATTTATTCTATATCCACAATGCTCTATTTCTTCACATGATCCATCATCACATACTCTTTCCACCCATAAAAGTTTTTTTTCTACTCTTTTATTAAGTTCTTCCAAAGAACATTCACCATCTAAATGAGCTAAGATATCATTCTTATATTTAAGCATTTCAGTATCACTATTATCCACAGGACATAAATTTAAAAAATCTTTTCTCGCTTGTATGGTTTTCCAAGGCTTTTTAAACTTAATTGCAAAATATCTTGCAATCGCTGCACTACATTCAGGTGGTTTAATAGGCGAAGCTAAACAAAGCATAGCTTCACAAGCATATCTAGTATCCCCACTTAAATAATCCAATTTTATAGCTTTTAAATTTGAGAACATAAACATAGCTAAAATTATTGATATCAATTTTATTTTCATTTTTTATTCTCCTTTTTTTTAATTTTTTTGGCTTCTTGTATCATTTTCTTTTCTACAATTTCATCTTGATTAATGGTTTTAATCACGGTTGGTTTAATCTCATTATTATCAAATAAAGAATTACTCATTTATCTCTCCATCTTTTGCATGAAAAAAAAGCATATTGATAGTATTTTTATCTCCCTTAATAATGCTTATAGGCTGTAAGATCATTTCTGCTTCAACACCATTTTTTTTAAAATACTCTTCATATTCTTGAATGATATTTTTTTCGCCTATTAAGATAATTCTTTTTGCATTATGAGCCAAAAGAAAAGTTTTTACTATTTGTTCATTAGTGAGCAAGCCTTCTTTATTTTTTGCAAGCTCTATTTGATAAATCCAGTCCATATTGCTTAACTTTGAATCTTTAGGAACAAATCTATACTTTTCCTCCAATAAAGAATTATTCAAGGTTAGCTTTGAACCACCTTCAAGCTTTTTAGGTTTTGGTGCAGAACTTGCACATCCTATAAAAATTACACTTGCTAATAAAAGCAAACTAAGCGTTTTTTTCATTATTTTCTCCTGTTGTTGGTATTTGTATGCGACACTCTCCTCTTTGAAAAGCTCCTTTTAAGATATGTTCTTTAGGTATGCCTTTAATTTTTGCCAAAGTTGGAGAGACTTGTTTAAACTTATCAATAAAATATGGATCGTTATAATAAAAAGCTTTTTTACATAAAATAGGCTTTCCATTATCTATAGTAATAAGCTCATCTTCAAAAGACATTTCTCGAAGTTCTTGCGGAAGCATTAATGCCCTACTTGCTTCACTATAACTTGTAGATCCACCACTTGCCCCTACACTTCTTGATCTTGTTTTAAATGTAGTATTACCAAGTATTCTACTAATCTCCTCTGCATCTTCTTGCTCTCTTGGGGTATAAAAAATTTGACAAGCATGGTTAGTCAAAAGAGTTTTTGCTCCATCATCCCCATATCCATCAGGGGCAGGTGCTTTAAGTTGAGATTTTGATTGATAAATCATCAAAGAACGCATTAAATAACCTGCCATAAAACTTACTGCTGAAAGGTATATAGGAATTTTTCTAGGTGCTGTAAATTCATCCATAAGCATTAAACAAGTATATTTAATTTGTGGATTTTGTTCAGGAAGTTCTTTTGTATTCAAAAGAATTAACTGCGACCAAAAAATATTCAATATAAATTTTGCATTAGTTAATTGATCAGGGGTTATGCCTATATAAATAGTCATTTTCTTTTTGCGTAAATCTCTCAAATCAAAATCACTAGTTTGAGTAGAAAGTTTTAATACTTCTGCTTCAAAAGGAGTTAAAGGCTCGTTAAAAGAAGACATAACTCCTGATTTTGTATTATCACTTGAAATACTAAAATAAGTCTCTAACCTTCTTTTTGTGATATCTGAAAGCAGATCATCACAATTTGATAAGTACTTATAAGTATTATCAAATCCATTTATTTTTTTACCCTCATATTCAAAAGTAAAACCTTTTGAAAGTTGTAATATTCCAAAAAAACTAAATTCTGTTTTTAAGTTAAATGTTTCTAAAAAAAGTTTCCCATCTTCTTTTAAATTTAAATCTTTCCACAAATAACAAAGTCCTATAAATAGGTTTTGTGCAAGACCATTAAAGAATTGAGTTGTAGAATCCCCTTCTTTTGGATAAATGATATTTGCTAAATCCATTAACTGACTATCACAATTATCACTATCACTCATATCTATATAAGTTAAAGGGTTGTAACGATGAGTCCTTTTTGAAAATGGATTAAAAAGAAAAACATCTTGACCCAAAACTTCTTTTCTATATTTACTTGTAAAATCAAAACATTCTTGTTTTATATCCTGAACAACAGCACTCTCTTTCCAGTCCATTAAATTTGGTATTACAATACCAACCCCTTTACCACTTCTTGTTGGAGCTCCCAAAGCCACAAACTGAGGCCCTTTAAATCTTAAAAATTTTCCCTTATATTTTCCAATGATTATTCCATTGTCTGAAAATAATTTCATTTTTTTAATTTCTGCTAAATTTGCAAATCTTGCCTCGCCAAATTGAGTTTTTTTGCTTTTAGCTATTAATGCTAAAAGCGTTAAAACAATAACACTAAAACCAAACATACCAAAGAAAGAAATATAAGCTTTTGGGTAAGCATTTATTAATGCCTCAAAAGTGAATTTAAGATTGTAAAACCCAAGAATTCTTTTTAAGCTTACATCATTAAGATAAAACATCACAAAAGGACTTAAAAAATAAGCTATTAATAGTGAAAAAATACTTATAAAAACAAGCATTACAATCTTATCTTTCATTTTCCACTCCTTTTATTTTTGTAGAAAAGCTTTCTAATTTTTGTTTAAAATAATTAGAATTTTTTTCTTGTTTTAAAGATTTTTCTTCATAATAAGCTTTAACTTTTGGATTTTTAAATTCCATTCTCTTATTAAGATTTCTATCAGAATAAAAAGTTATAATAATTTCATCAGAGGGGGATAGTGGCGGAATGAGACCCTCCCCTTTGATCTTATCAGTAGCAACTCTAAAACGAATACCTTCTTTATTTTCCCATTCATATACTTTACCATCTTTGTTTTGATCTTCAAGGAATGGTTCTTTAAAGACTTTCAAATATTCTCTTATAGAGTTACCAAGATTTAAAAGCTCTTCAATCTTTATTTCTCCTTCGCTTTCTTTTGCTAAATGTAATTTGATATGTTCAGCACCTCTTCCTTTGTCTCTTTTTGTGTTATGCCAACCCTTAACATAATGGACAACATAATCAATGATTGCCTCTTCAATAATCTCTAATTCTGTATTAATTGGAGTTGAGTTTTTATCGTTAAAACTCACATTATAAATTCCTCTTTTTTCTTTATTTGCCATTCTTCATCTCTTTAAAATATATTTGACTAATATGTCTTTTTCCATTATGAGCTCTAATATGGACAACTACATCAATAAGATTTTTAAGCATATCTTGTATTTTTTCAAAAGGTATTTTTTGACCTTGAGTATTTTGTAAAGTCATCAAAGCCAAACGCTCGAATGTTTCAGAAGTGCTTCCTGCATGGCAACTTGTAATGCTACCACCATGCCCACTAGAAAGAACATTGATAAAATCATAAGTTTCAGCACCTCTAAGCTCTGCCAATAAGATTCTATCAGGCTTCATTCTAAGACACGATTTTAAAAGAGTTGCAGAATTTAAAAAATCTTCATTTTTAGCTTCACTAGGATAAAAAAGTTGTACAAAATTTTTATGCTCATAAAATTTTATTTCTTCAACATCTTCTATAGTTATAATTCTTTGTTCTTTGGGAATAAAATCAATTAAAGTTTTCATAAAAGTTGTTTTACCGCTTCCTGTACCTCCTGCTATAATGATATTTTTTTCATACTCTACTGCTTTACAAATAAAATCTTTAAAATTTTTAGCTTCATAAAGCTTTTTCAACTCCTCATCCAAAGGATTTGTTATAAAATGATCAGTTTTTATTTCTTCAAAAAGACCACTTTTAACATGATCTTGTATTAAAAATCTTTTCTCACTTGGTTTTCTAATTGTAATTGAAATATGCTCTTTTTTAGTCGCTGGCGGAATTACTACCTGAACCCTTTCACCTCCATGTAATATACAAGAAAGGATAGGGCGTGATTCATCTATCTTATCTTCTTTAAAAGAAGCTAAAGAAGTAGCAAACGATTTAGAAGCTTCATAATTTAATTTACTTGTTTCTTCTTGCCATTTTCCATCATTAGTTTGTATGAAAATATTTTCTTTGCCGTTGTAGCATATTTCAGTTACGCTGGAATTAGCCAAATGTTTTCCAAAAAAATCATTAGCTAATTTTTCTAGGGTTCTTGAATTACTCATTAAAAAAAGCCCTTTCTTTTTAATTGATAAACCTTAGAAAAATCAATATCTTTATTAACATATACACCTACTAAATCACCGTGATTTTTGTAAAGAGTTGGTTGGATATTAATCATTTTTTCTAAAGCAGTATTAGCTATTTCACGAGAAGTTTCTCTTGAATTTTCCGTATAATCAACGCTATTTTCTTTTTTATTAATAACTTGATTAGCTAAAATATTTAAAGAATCATCAATTATTGATAATAAAATAGCTGAACCAAAGCGTTTCATATAATGATGATCTACCCATCCTTGTATTCCACTTGCTCCAAGCTCATCAGTTGCACCTGAATAAACTGGTATAATAATATTATTAGGCGTTCTTATTTCTTGCCAAATAACAAAAAGCCTATCCATACCATCATTTAATTGTCCTGAACTAAAACTTCCTGTAATGGTGCTTCCTTTTTCAATTAAAAGAACATTGCCATTTGAAGAATAAACATCATTTGAAACAATACAAGCAATACCCCCTTTAATAGTGCTAACTAAACGAGTTTTTAAAGAACAACCTATATAAGTTCCTTTAGATAATAATAAATTTGGATCAAACTGACTAACACTAGCACTAGTTGGGGTAAAAACATCGCCGATAAAATCATTTGATCCATTAGATAATAAAGCATTATCTCCTTGCATAGGTTTAGAATTAAAAATATTATTTGAGCTTTCTTGTGTATTGTTTTCTTGTGCATTAAAAGCCCCACCATCACTACTACTACTTACCACAACTAACCCTGCACCTTTTACTATTCTTGGTTGTAAAGGTTTTGAGATAAGCTCGAAAGGATTTTCTTTTGGAGTTACTTCAACGGGTTTTTCCTGTTCTCTTTCTTTCAATAACTCTTCAAAACTCTTTGTTTCTTCTTTAACAGGTTCTTCTTTTTGAGGTAAAATAAAATCTTTTAATTTCACACTACTAGCAATGTCTTTATTAACTTCTTTTGCTTGTGTATTTGCAGTATCATCACTACTACCAATAAAAGATTTTGCAAAGATATATGCAAAAATCAATAATATAAATACACAAGCAATAAAGAATACATAGATTTGAATTTTTTTAACATTAACGCTTTGTGCTTGCAACTCACTTTGTAAATCCATATCTTTTAATTCTTGTTTTTCTTGATTACTCATTGCTCATTTCCTAATAAAGATTGTTCTAGTAAAAGTGTTTTACTTGGATCGTTTATTACTCTTTGTATATTTTCATTAGAGGTTTCTCTAGTTTTATCTAAAGGATTTTTTCCATAGCCATTATTAAAAATTCCAACAACCTTATCTCCACTTCTTAGTAGAATTTGTTTTGCAATTTTTTGAACTACTAAAACATCATATTTTCCATCTTTTTTAATGTGAGTATTTAAGATCATTTCTTTGCCGTTTTCATATAAAAATACACTCGGAAATGTTTTTGTGTTATCAAAACCTAAGTAAGTAAAAACACCATCATCATAAGCATAATTTGGTGCTATATCTTCACTTCCTTTATTCGCTTTCATTAAAAAATCCCAGTTTCTAGGAACTATATTTTTATCAAGCTCTTCTCTTACAATTTTCTTTTCTAGCTCTTTTTTTATTTTATTCTCTTGTTTTAAGATTTTATCAGCGTGGCTAAAAGACAATTTATAAGTTGCTTGCTTGCTATCATTAGTTAGCAATAAATCAAAAATATAAGTTTTTAAATTAGTGGTAACAATTAAATTTGTTTTCCAGTCTTTTGGATTTGGATCAACAATCATCTCTTTTTGCTGACCTTGATTATAAGGATCATTTTCTACAAAAAGTCTAGTTTTATAAGCTTTTGGTTTAATAAATAAAAGATTTTTTTTCTCTATTAAATCCCAACCTTCAGAAAATCCTGTAGCGGTATTTATAATGACTTCTTCATCGCTAAATTCAATCATACTTACAAAACCATTTCTAGCTACCATTTTAAAAACATCTTTAGAGTTATACTCAGCATGTGCTACGCGTTGATCGTATTCTGATTTTTGCGGTTCATTTAATGCAAAAACAGGTAAAGCCAAAAATGAAAAAGAAAGGGCTAGGCTAATATTTTTTATCATCTTATTTCCTCATCAACTCTATAGTTAGTAACCTTAAAACCAAGAGGGTTTAAAATTCTATTTTCTTCACTTGTTTTTGCTAGTAAAAAATCATACGCTAAGGTTATAACTTTGGTTGATTGCTGTGTGCTTTTTGTTACAGAATCTTTTTTAGTAATTAATGCTCTTATAGTAGAGGTTTTTACTCCATTGCTATTTCCAAGAACAATACTTAAAATCTTAACGCTTACTTCAACATTATCTTTATAAATTTGATCTAAAGCATTATCACCAGCATAGATAGCTCTATACTCATTTGCAACATTTTCATCACTCATTAATTGAGTAAGAACATAATCTTGATTTAAAAACTTATAATAATAACCTTCTCTAGCTTTTATATATTGAGAGATAAAGTATTTATCTAAAGCTTCAATAGAACTAATTTGCTCTTCTTGTAAGCTAGTAATAATATCCACCATACCAGTAGTATTATCCACTCTAATCACATAAGGTTCAGTAGTTTTTATTGGTGTTAAGAAAATTACAGCAATTACAGCAATAATTGATATTGCCATACTTATAAATGCAACTAACCAAGCTCTTTGATTTGATTTTTCAATCAAATATCTTACACTTGCTTCAAAATTCAAAGCATTAGAATTAATTTCATTTTGGTTTTTCAATTTTATGTTTAAAAGAAGCTAGTATAATTATCCTAAGGCTGATTAACCAAAGGGTAACGGCCTTTGATTAATCAAATCTTGCCTTAGAAAGAAGGTGAGAACCTTGAATAATCATATTCTAGTAATTATTATACTACTATGTATAATAATAGTCAAGGCTTATTAGCTTTGATTTCCCCTTTTTTAAAGGGGATGCTAGAAACCCTTTGGCTTTATACTAACTTTCTTTATCTCCTTTCTTTAAAATTTGTTTTTTTAAATTAATTTGGTTTTAAATTACCTGTAAAACCCATAGCTAAACCTCTAAAACCATCTATTTTACGGACTTGGAATGTAAGCTCAAAATTGAGCTTACATTGGAAATACCCTATTTCTCGCAATTCATTTAAAATATCTCTAATAGATTTTAAAACACTACTCATTTTTCAAGCTCCTTATTTTTACTTGCTATATGATTGAAATTTTTTAGTTTTTCTTGAAAATATGCTTTGCTTTTGTTTTCTTGTGATATAATGTTTTTGGTAGTTGCTGAATGTGCATTAGCACCAGATAATTTTTGATTATTACCGCCCAGCTCGGCAGGTCTCGAGGTGTGAAGGGAGTGGACGGCTTCACCAGTAACTACTTGTTCTTTTTTGGCTAATCTTTTAAAATTTCTATTTGATGATATATTAGCGTGGAAAATTGTATTAGTTCCATCATCATTTCTAATACCAATATCACCAATTTTTTGCTTTGTATCTTGTAAATGTTTGACTGCTATAAAGTCTTTTTCATTTTTAGGTCTAGGATTTTTAATAATTAGTTCAGGCTCTTTAACGACTTCTTTAATTGTCTTTGCAACTTCTTGCATATCCTTAAACATTTCAGGATGATTTGCATATAGTTTTTTTAAATCAGCAATCGCTTCTTTATCGCCTAAAAGTTCTGCTAGTTTTTCGCAAAGTTCAAATATTTCTAAATCTTTAGCATTGTTAATCACTATGGTGTTTAAAAGAAGTTAGTATAATTAAAAAGGGTGGAATGCCAAAGGGTGCCACCTTTGACATTCAATTTACCGCCCAGAAGGGAGGTGAGTTAAATGTTCAACATTATCCTTGTAATTATATTAGTTATGCTTTGCTTTGTCAAGGCATACTAATTTCCCTGCAATTATAGCAGGGTTTAGGATAATCCCTTTGGCTTTATACTAACTTTCCTTATCTCCTTTCTTTAAAATTTGTTTTCTAAAACTTCAGTTTCAATTATTTGCACATCTTTTTCTTTGAAAAAAAGATTTTGTTTTAAAACTTTTACAAAAACATCTCCTTGCTCCGTATGGTAAGTAATAGAATAATCAAACTCGCCAGCTTCAACCATCTTATCTTCATGATAAGAATTAGAATCATTTACAGCCTTTTTTAAAATCACATAAGACATACTCGGATAATTTAAAATAATTCTCTTTTTCTTTTTAATGTTTTCAAAGCTTTTAATGGAAGTTTCTTTTTCTTCTTTCTTTTCAAACACAGGAACAATTTCCATTTTTAAAAACTTTTCTTGATCTTTAATATCATTTACAGCAACCCAACCACTTTTATCATCAAACAAATAGTTATAATTAGTATTGTTTTTAATAGAACAAGCACTAAAAAAGATTGCACAAAATGCAAATAAAATTACCTTATGCTTCATTTCTCATCCTTTGTAATATGCTCTTTCCTAAAGACATAGCATTAGCACCTGCAACAGAAGCACCTGATTTCATAGCAGAATAAGCACCTTCTGCCATTTTAGAGCCTCCTTTTTGAGCATGCCCAAATAAATTTCCAAGAGTTTTTCCAGCAACAGAACTTATAGGATTACTTACCCTTGAAAACACACTTTGCATAGCAGAATCTAAAGCAACGCTTCCTACTTTTTCAGCAAAAACCTTTGCTACAAAAACCATAGCAACTAATAAAACAGAGGAAAAAATCATTGATATTCCTATGAAAAACGAATCTGTATCAGCATTTGCGTATTGGCTTTGATATGTATTTACAAATTTATATATTTGTTTAGCAAAAACTTTAAAAAATAAGCTCATAAAAAGAACTAATAAGGTATTAGAAATAAGCAATGCAAGCCATTGAGTAAAAACATTTTTAGTGCTTTTATATAAAAGACAATAAAACATTAAAGGTGCGCCAATCACTAATATAGTTTGAGTAAAAGCAGTAGCATTAATCACTACTAAAGCAGGTAGCACAGCTATGCCAAAACCTGTATAAATCATAACTATACTAAATGCAGCAACTATAATGCTAAATCCACTAGCCTTAGCCCATATACTATCAGCTAAATTTCTAACTTCATTAAAAATAAAATCAATTTGCTTATACATACTAAGGCTTCCACCCGCCCACTCATGAAAGCCATCCATAGCATTAATGACTAAAGTAAGCCATCCGCCGATATTTAAAGAAAAAGTGATGATCATAGCCTTAGCAGCTAAATCCCACATTACTTCTTTAGTAGGACTTTGAGAACGACCAAATAAGATTTCATAACCCTTATACATAATAGTAATAACAAGGGTAATAGAAAAAAGCACGGCAAGTTGAGTCATTTTTTCACTCAATGCTGCATTTCTTACTACTTCTAAAATCACATGAGTAGCATTACCAAGCTCTGTAAAGAAATTACTTTGCATGGTAAGCCTTAAAAGAAAATATGAGATTATAAAAATTTATAAGATTAAAAATTTGGATATAATTACATGGGGTTAGCCATAGGGCGGCAACCCTATGGCTCAATAAAACCTCAGAAAAGAGGTGATTTGTTTGAACCAAAAATATTTTATACTTATTATTATACTTCTTTGTATAGTAATAGTCAAGGCTTATTAAGCTCTTGCCCTGCTTTTGCAGGGATAAAATATTTTTTATTTTTCTACTTAAAAAATTAAAATAAAATACGAAACTACAAAGATTTATAAGATTAAAAATTTGGATATAATTTTTTGGGGTGTTTGCCACAAGGACTGCACCCTTGTGGCGAAAATCTAAGCCCCTAAAGGAGCTAAGATGAATGCCATAAAATTCATCATAGTTGTAATTATACTCCTTTGTATAATTATAGTCAAGGCTTTTTAGTCTTGCCCCACTTGTTGGGGTATGGTGGATTTTCCTTGTGGCTTTAAATCTAAAAATAGCTACTAATATAACTTTAACATTGTTAATCACTATGGTGTTTTAAGAAGTTTAAGAAGACTAAGATATAATACCCCGAAGGGTTAGCCGTAGGCTGCAACCCTATGGCTTAATCTAACCCTTAGAATGGGGGTGAATTTATGTCATACAAAATTATAACTATAATTATACTTGTTTGTGTAATTATAGTCAAGGCTTATTAGCTTTGCCCCTTTTAAAGGGGTATAATTTTACCCTACGGCCTTTCTTAAACTTTCTTTATCTCCTTTCTTTAAAATTTATTTTTATTTAAATTAATTTGGTTTTAAAATTAAGTTTTTGTAAAACTTGTGTTTTTCCATTTTTAAATTTTTCTACTATTTCATACTCTATTAGTTCTATAAATTTAGAATTTTGTTTTTGTTCTATTTCCTTTATAGCGTTTGCTATCTTTTCCTTATAAGGTGTATCAGGAAGATCATAATGTTTTAGTTGTTTTATTTTTTCTATTTCTTTGTTTTTAATGATTTGTTCCATTTGATTAAAAGCATTGATAAAAGCAATTTTAAATTGTAAAGCTTTTTTACCTGTAAAACCCATAGCTAAAAGCGTGAATGCATCACGAGTTAGATTATACATAGGCATTTTTCTATTAACAAGCTTACCATTCTTTGGGTTCGTTGTTTTCGATATTTGCACGACCTCCGCAAAATTGCGGAGTTCGTTAGAAACCCCTATTTCTCGCAATTCATTTAAAATATTTCTAATAGATTTTAAAACATCATCATGTCTTTTCCCAAACACTTTAGCTATATCTAAACTTGTGCAAAAAATTTGCTCATCTTTGTTTTCAAAGATGACATCTATATTGTTAATATTAATAACACTACTCATTTTTCACTCCTATTTAGTCAAATAAGCCACTAGCTTTTGCTTTTTCTTCAGCTTGCTTCATAAGCTCGCCATAATCCAAAGGCTCTTTCCCCATTGATTCTGCAAACAGCTGTGCTGCTTGATCTTGTCTTATTCTTCTTTGATTTTCATAATGCATATTAGAAATTTCAAGATTAGTTTTAATGATTTCTAGTTTGGTTTTTTCTACATTAATCGCATTGTTAATGTCATTAGTTTCTTTAATATCTTTTGATTCTATAAGTCTTTGGTGTAGTTTCTCTAAAGACTTTGCTACGGTATTAACTTGGATAGAAGCTTGATTATAATGCTCCACTTGAGCTGCATAAGTAATCATATCCATTCTACATATTCTTTTTCGCTCTTCACTCAAATAACTAGCATTGCAACGATCAAAAAGAGTGAATTTTCTAAATGTATCTTTGCTCTTATCACTTAAAAAGCCTTGTGGATCTTGCAATACATCATCATAAAAAGATTGTATGTTTTGTCCAGCTTGCGCAAAATCTAAATAAATTTGTTTTGTGTCTCTCATAAAAGACACTGAATCTCTTGCACCTGTTTTAGACATAAGTTCATTTTGATAAGCTTGAATTTGTTGTTGATAGTGTTTAACCGTATCTTCCCATCTTGTAGCTTGTTTAGTCCACTCTGCAATTTCTTTTGCATTTTGAGTTGCAATTTGTGAATTTACAGTCGCATCAACTACAGGAATACCAGCATTAAAAGCTAAGTTAGGCAAAATCAATAGGGAAGTAAGAATAAGAATAGATTTTTTAAATTTTTGGATATAATTTTTTGGGGTGTTTGCCACAAGGTTCGCACCCTTGTGGCTTAATTTGCACTCTGAAAGGAGGCGATTAAATTGAGTCATATAAATCTCATAGTTATTATTATACTTCTTTGTATGATAATAGTCAAGACTTATTAGCCTTGCCCCATTTTTATGGGGATGAGATTTCCTTGTGGCTTTAAATCTAAAAATAGCTACTAATATAACTTTAACATTAATACCAGCATTAAAAGCTAAATTTGCAATACATAATGATGAAATTATGGAAAATAAAAATTTATTTTGTTTTTGGATATAATTATTTTTGGGGTTTGCCACAGGGCGGCAACCCTGTGGCTTAATCTTAACTCCAGAAAGGAGATATTTTAAGATGAAGTTCACACGCTTTATCTTAGTAGCAATTATACTACTAAGTTTAATAGTAGTCAAGGCTTTTTGAGTCTTACCCTGTCTTTTGACAGGGCTATTTAAGATAAAGCGCCCCTGTGGCTTTTTGTTTTGATTTTTACTTAAACTTAATCTCATTGTTCTTCCTTATAAAATGTTTTAAGTTCATTGATTTTTTCTTCCAAAGTTTTGTTTTCTTGATTAAAGATATTTTCTATTTTTTCTATATAGCTTGTGCCTGTAGATAAAATTTTTAGGTTTTCTTTGCCTAAAGATGAAAGATCCAAAGAACAAACAACTGCTTCATCTTGTCTTTTAACAAGGAATTGTCGTTTATGTGGGGCAAAGTTTTTAACTATTAAAAATTCATCTTTACTAAGACCTAGTCTTAAATACTCATCTTCTTTTGCTAAAGGGTTTGGTAAAAATATTTTTGTAGCAGATTGCTCAACTAAAGTATTTGCTATCTTTAGTTTTAAAAAGTCCTCTATACTTTGTGTAGCAAGTCTTAAAAAGCCATTTTGTTTTCTTATGGTTTTAAACTTGTTTTTTACTTCTTCTGCCACAATATCATTTTCTAACCACTTCCAAGCTTCATCAATATCTATACAAAGTCTTCTTCCATCTGCTAAATTCATAACACGCCAAAGAATAAAATAAGAAATTAATGCTGAAACATCTTTTTCATCTAAAAATTCAGTTCCATCAATACCAAATAAATTAATATCATCAGGAAAATCTAGGTTGTCATATTCATTATCAAACACCCAGCCAAATTGTTTTCCTTTTTGGAATAAAGACAATCTACTTTTTAAAGAGTTATTGTCATTAAAATCATCTGTAATATTTTCAAGAAGTAAAGAAATAGGATATTTTCTTTCAGAAATTTCAAATTGAAACATTAGAGTATTTACAGCTTCATTGATTTGTTTTTCTTCTTTTGTATTAAGAATTTCGCCATTGCGTGTTACACATAGTTTTATTAGTTGTTTTAAAAATCTTAAATTTTCTTCATTAGTTTCAACCATAAAAGGATTAAACCCAGTAGGCTTACCATTTTTAATAGAAATATATCTACCGCCAGCACAAAGAATATTGCCTAAAGCACCTTTATCTTTATCTAAAAATACAGCTGTAAATTTCTTTTTATCTTCAGGTATGTTTGCAGGGAAACTATCTTTATTAGCATACTTTATCATTTGATTAATGATAAAATTCATAAACACGGTTTTACCACCACCACTTTGACCTAAAATCAAAGTATTAGCTAAATTCAAATCACCAAATTCATCTTTGTTTTTTCCATCGCTTTTGTGGAAATTTAAAAAATATGGTTGTTTGTTTGGTGTTTTTAAAATAGTTACAGCATCGCCCCAGCAATTTTTTTCTTTTTTACCCATTAAGAAATTATGTAATGCAACCAAAGATGAAAAATTTAAAGATGAAATCATATGAACTCTTGGGCGTATTGCAAAATTACTTGGAAATTGTGAAAAATAAGAAGCAGGTAGTGCAATATTTGCTAATGTTGAAGTAAAGCCTAAACTATTTAATGAGGTTATTACTTTATTAGTATTTTTCTTGCATTCATCAATGCTATCACCAAAAACACAAATACTAAAATGATAATTTCCAAAACTTATAACATTACTAATTAAATCATCTAATGCTAAATTTAATTGCTCTATCTGACTTACACCATCATCTTCACTTGAAATTAGTTGATTGATTTGTTTGTCTAATGCTGATTTTGAATCATATTTTGATAAAGGGACAAAAGTTTGAGTAATAGTATAATCTACATCAAGATACATTAAAGAATCTAAAATACCTGAAAAAGTTTCATTAGAATAATCTTTAATTTCAATAATTCTAGCAAATCTTTTTGTATCATCATTGTAGTTTAGCTGAATCATATCGTGGTTAAATTGAATATTTTTTAAAGTTCCTGTTAGATATTGATATATCGGAGTATCACAAACTACAACAGGATTAAATTTTCCACCTATTAAATAATTATAAAATTCTAATTGCTCGGAATATTTAATATTATTCTTTTTATATACACTTAATATTTTTGGTTTAAAATCTTTAATATTAGCTTCAAGTTTTCCTAAGTATTCTTGGAATTTAAGAACAAAATTTGAAATTTCTTTTGCTTTTGATTTGTAATTTAATTTCTTGAAAGTATTTAGATCGATATTAGATTTTAAAGGCTTATAGACCAAAGTCAAATAAAGCGAATTTTGCTGAAAACTTTTTTTATCAAAACTCTTATGGTATTTCTCATCAATTTCCTTTAAAAAAGAATTTTCAAAATGAGAATCTAAAAATTCATGTAATTTAAATCTTACATTATGAAAATAAAAAGCAACAGGCTCATTAGAAAATGACATTATCATCATATTTAAAAGATTTTTTTTAAAAATTAAATTCTCATCTGATTCACACTCAAATTCTATACCTTCAATAAAAAATGTGCTAATTAGCATATGTTCTTTTGTAATAACAATGCTATCTGTAAGTAAAGAGCTATAAGGAATTAATTTCTCTAAACTTGGTTCAGCATGAAGTGGAAATATAGATAATTTTGGAAAATCATTATTAGTTGGCAATCGTTTATAGCTTACGCTATTAAAAGTTTTAGCTTTATGATACTTTCTACTCAAAAAATTACTAATAAATTTAGTTTTTAAAAAAAACAATCTAAACATTTGCTCATCTTTCTTAGTCATTGCTTTCATAATAAAATAAGAAATAACTCCAAAAATTAAAAGGAAAAATTGTTGCGTATAAACAGCTATTAAGATAAATCCTAAAATGTTTATTAAGAAAGGCACTAAAGGCACTCCAAAAAGGAGTGCAGGGCGTGTTAATCCTTTAAAGAGCGGATCAAAATAGTTATTCATAAACTTTTAACCCACCAAAAGAGCAGCCAAAGAAGAAGCAGAACCTATAACAACACCACCAATTACCACTGGCAAAACTTCAGTCCATTGCTGTTTTAATATTGCCATTCTATAACCTGCAATACCAAAAGCTATTGTAATAGCAATAATAGAAACACCAAACAAAGCTGACTCTATATCTTGTGCCAAAGCATTGACTTTATCAATACCGCCTGCAGCAAAAGATAAATTTACAGCTAATGCTATTAATAGTATTTTTTTAAACATTTAAAGGAGTCCTTTCATTAAAAAATAACGAACGATAAATTTAGCTCTTATATTAAATATAAAGGTATTATTTAATTTTAATTTTTTATTAAAATTAAATGTGTAATAAACATTTTTTTGATTTTGGATTAAAAAGGAATAAATTTGGCAACTAAAAAATCAGATTTGTATAAAAAAATTATAAAAGTAAGAAGTAAAATTAAACAAAACTTAAAACCTAAATCACGATTATATTTGAATCTAAAATTTCAGAGAAGAATATATGAGTAAAAAATATCCTTATTTTCTTTCAAACAAAATTTATTTTCATCCTATGATCTTATGGACTAACATTAAATGTAAAAATTGCAATGAGAATAAATATATTGAATATACAGAAGATGAAGCATATAAAAAAGTTATCTGTCCAAAATGCAAAATGATGATTGAAGTAGAGAAAGGAAAAAGCAACAAATGAAAGAATTAGATTATTATAACTTTTTAGAAGAAGCAGATTGTCTGATGAAAAAATATAAAGAAGAATAAAAAGAACTTGCAGAAGAAGTATTTTTAAATTTCTTAAAAGAAATGATAAAGAAATACAATATTACAAAAAGAAAATGCGATTGTTTTAAACTTAAAAATAACTTTCTCTTTTTTAGTCTTGAAATAAAAGAACAAGGTCAAAAACATTTTGAATAAAATTCTAAAAAATACGAGAAAGTTGATTTTTTATGGAAATCATAAAATTTGAGAAAAGATTATATAACTTAAATTGAATTAAAAATAAATTATATTTATTTTATATCTAATAAATATCTTTTTAATATTTTTAATTATGTGTCTTATATATAAATATATTTTTATAAACTATGAGAGATAAAAATATCAGTATAAAAACAACATTTTCTGTAAAGGATATTTAGATAGTGAGTTTAAGATAGTTTCCGACTTTTTTCTATATTCAACATTATTGTATTTCTTCGATAAAATATCTAAAATAACATAACATCACACTCGTTTATATTCCTTGTTGCATTAGCAGATCACTTCCAAATATTTAATTCTTGCCAGTTTTGTGGTATACCCATAGCAGCTTTATCAATACTTGGATATTTATTTAATAAATTTATAAATTCTTCTTTAATGTTATATTCCTTTAAGATTATAGTCAATACACTTACTGCAAAAAATATTTTATCACGATCTACATTTTCATCTAGAAAATTATCATTTTTTCTATATTTAAATTTTTTAACAAATTGTCTATTCCAAAGTCTTGAGTGATGTGCACATAAATTTCTAACATAAGATAAAGTTTCTATCCAGTTTTCAAAAACATCAATTTGTATATTTTCTAATTCAAAAAATTTCATAAGATCTAGTTGTTCTGTTTTTTGCATAAGTTTTACAAATTTAGATAATGTTCCAAAGGATAAAATTTCAACTAGAGCCCACAATGGTAAATCATCTGTATTGTATTTTGTTTTTATATGTTGAATAAAATCCTCACTAGCTCTTTTCTTCTCTTTATCTATTTGCTCAATCAAATCACCGTAAAGACAACGGTCCTTAATCCTCATTTCTCTTTTTAAAGATTTTATATCTTGTATATAACCAAAAGGTTTATATTGTTTAGAATGAATATGAGAAATTTGTGCCCTTAAAATAATTTCTAACTCAGATAGATAATTAAATACAAATTTTCTTAAATCTGTATCAAAATTGTATAGTAAAACTATATCTTCAAAAGTAGTTCCATCTTGAAACATGTCTTTACATGGTGAATTCTTTGGATGTTGAAAAGGTATAAAATAAGAACTTAAACGATAATAATGATTTTTCTCTAAAAACTTTATAGCTTGTTTTTCATCTTTTACAATAAGGTTTCTATTTTTTAAAATATCAATAAGGCTGGGATAATCTTTAAAATCTTTATAATTCATGAGAGCACCTTCCAGTCAGCATCATGAAAATGCTCGGAAGGTATGTTAACGATATAATAAAATATTTTAGTTTTATTTTTGCTTAAATGAAACTGCACTTTGTAGCCTTTTAAACTAACACAAGTATTAATTATTTTGTTTCTTATTATTTTTTTGATTATATTAGATGCTAACACAACATGCTTCTTAGCTCTTATCAACTTGAAGTATATAAGAAAATAAGTCATTCTATTTTTTAAATAAAATATCACACTTAATCCTTTGTTAAAGTTAGCTTTTCTTATTCTTTTTTATCTTTTTAATATCGTTTGATATAGTTTTTTGACTTACCATAAGATAACTAGCTATTTCCGATTGTGTTTTTTTCCCCATTAATTGTTCTACCTGTTTTAATCTTTCATCTGGAGTTGTTTTAATATACTGAACTTTTTCTTGTCTTTGAAAATTTCCATTTTCCTCATATGTTACAACAGCTCCTTTAACCCCATCGTTTATTTTTATAACAGTTTTATTATTGCTTATGTTAATACTACAATTTGCATTTTCAGGAAAATTGTTTTTTATACTATTTATAACACTCTCAACAACATCTACAGCTTGGATTGTTTTGTTTTGAACTAATTTATTTTGATTAGTATTTTCTTTAAGTTTATTCATATTTATTCTCCTTATTTATTGTAATATTGTTACTTTAATTAGTAAGTATAGTTTTTACTAGTAAATTACTAATAGGGCAATTATACATAAAAATAAATTAAATAAATCTTAATTATTAATTATAAAAAAAATTTAACTTTTGGAATAAAAAAATAATAATTTTTTTATTGTTATTATATAGTATATTAAATAAATATATTTTACATTTTTTATATATATTTTTATACTATGTATTTAATATTCTTATGATATAATTATGATATATAATAAATATCATAAGGATAAGTATGATTATATCCATCTGTAATGAAAAAGGCGGAAGTGGCAAAAGCACATTAGCTGTAAATTTAGCAATTAAGGCAGCTGAGAGTAAAAAGGTTTTATTGTGTGATAGCGATCCACAAAAATCTGTTATGACTTTTGTCAATATTAGAATGGAAGAAGGTATTAATAGAACATTCTCTGTTGTATCTAAAGTTGGCGAATCTTTAAAAGATTTTATACAAAAAGAAAAAAATAAAAATGAGTATGATTTAATTATTATCGATACTGGTGGTAGAGACTCAAAAGAAATGAGAATAGCATTAGGTTTTTCAGATGTTGTAATCATTCCTACAATCCCAAGTCAATTTGATGTTAGTGTTTTAGATAAAATGTTTACAATTATTAAAATGGCAAAGGAATTAAATAGAGATCTACAAACATTTGTTTTAATCAATAAAAGCTCTCCAAATCCTTTTTTAAATAAAAAGATTGAAGATTTAAGAGCCTATATTAAAGAGCAAGAAGATGACAATATTAAACTTTTAGATAATATTATCTGTGAAAGAGAAAAATATAAAACTTGCATTCAAATGGGTTTAGGAATTAGTGAAACAGAAATTAATTCCAACAATAAAGCTTTAGAAGAATTTAATACTTTCTATAATGAATTAATAAATAAAATCAAAGGATAATAAAATGGCATTTAAAAAAAATACAAATGTGAATTTAGATAGTTTTATCGAAGGAGCTACAGGAGAAACTTCAGCACAAAAAACCCCTACACAATCTGGAAGAATCAAAAGAGATAAAAAGCTTCTTGTAGGTTTTACAAGTGAAGAATATGAAAGATTATCAAGTATGGCAGAACAAATGGGCATGGATAAAGGTGCTTTTATAAGATTTAAGGTGTTAAATAACTAAAAGATATTTTAAAAATATAATTTTGATATGTATATAATATATAAAAAATATTATATACATATTGTAATGATACATACTATTAAAAAATAATACTTCAAACAATTTTAGATATAATTACATAATGGTAATAGCATATGTAAGAATTAGTACAGCAAAACAAGACTCAGAAGTCCAAAAACTCCAAATATATGAATATTGTATAAAAAACAAAATTAATATTGATGAAGTTATGGAAGTTGAAATGAGTTCAAGAAAAAGTTTAGAAAAAAGGCGTATGAATGAATTAAAAGATAAACTCAATGAAGGTGATTTATTAATTTGCACAGAACTTTCAAGATTAGGAAGAAGTATGCTTGAAGTTATTACATTAATATTGGAACTTTCTGAAAAGGGTGTACAATTTGTTTTTTTACGACAACCTGAATTAAGTTCATTTAACAATCCTTCTCAAAAATTACTCCTTTCTTTCTACGCTTATGTTTCAGAAACAGAGAGAGACTTTATCTCACAAAGAACAAAAGCAGGACTTGCTAATGCACGCAAAAATGGAAAAAATATAGGTCGTCCTACAAATAGTTTTAATAGTATGTATGATAAAGATGAAGATCTAATAAAAGAGCTTATATCTAAAAAAATAACCTTACGCAATATTTGGAAATTTTTAGGCGAAAAAGGAACTTACAATAACTTTCATTATTTTTGCAAAAGAAGAAAATTGACATAATATATCATACTAATTTATAAATAATATTATATGGATATGTAAAAAATATCTATATAATATTTAAATTATATGTAATTAATATATATTTAATCAAATAATGTTATACTTCTAAAATTCAATTTTAATATTCTTTGTATAAAATGTTATTTCCCAAAAACAAAACATTTTCTTAAATAGCTATAAACAATTTTGATGCTGTTATTATGACACATTCGTAATTTAAATTGATACCTGCCCCTTAAAAGATTATAAAAGCTCTTTTGTGCCAAATCTGCAAAGATTTTAGAAGATTTAAATAAAAACAATAATATTCAGAAAGAATATGATATTAAAAATTAATTAGTAAAAGGCGATTATCTTTCACTTTAATAAATAAACAATCCAAATAGCCAGTGCTATTGAAACAAAAGACATAAGCTTAATTATTGCACGAAGGATATTATTCTTACCTTTTTCTTTATTGAAATCATCTTTGCAATATTGTAATAACTTATCATCACCTTCTTTTAGATATTGTAATTTTGCTAATTGATTACACATATCAAAAATACGAACTTCTTGAATATAATCAAAATCTTTTCTTATTTTTAAATCACTGATGCTATCTATACTAAAACTTGTATTATTTTCATTAAATATGAAACCTAAATTTTTATACAATTTATCCCTTCTTATGCGATTCTTGCAACTCTCTTCATTTTCATCATTTTCTTTACTCAATATATCATGAAAATTTGCCTCTGGAACATAACTTAAAGCGATTTCTAATATTTTATTTATTACAAATGTCCCTATACCTAGAGATTTATAATTATGATCAATCTCTACGCAAGAACTAAAACTCCAATGACTCATATATTTCAACTTCCAATAATTTCTTTTTTTATTATCATTTTTAAAAACACCTAATTCATTTTTCAAATATTGATAGTCTATAATTGCACATATTTCAACATAATAAAATTTTTGATTTTCTTCAAATGCTTTTATTTCAAAATCTAATTTAAAACAAACTTCTTTTTCATTTTTTTTGCAAATATAAAATTTGCTAGTATAAACTTCTTGTTTCATTATATTTTATTTCTTTCTCTTATAAATTATCCATCTCTTTCAATCTCATTATTCCTAGAATTTGTCCATCGCAAGCTACTATCGGTTCGTTCTCGCTTTCCTTGCTGTAGCTGATTGAGTGCATTGATGTGCATAGGCATTTGAGTTCCTTTTCGCTCATGAACCACAGACTGTTCGGACAATATTCGCATAGAGTCTCTTTCTTTGGCAGATTCTCTTGGGATATTTGATTTATTACTGGACTCTTGTAAAATTCTCTGTCTATATTGTTCTGTATAATCTCTCTCATTGTTTTCCTTTATAGTATATTTTGGATTATTTTTTTCATCTGATTGCAATGGTTTTAGCTCTTTTTCTCTGCCTAAAACAGAAGCGTCCCAAACAGATTTTTTTGCCATTTTGGTTACTTCAAAAGTCTTTCCATTTGCTTTAATTTTTTTCTTAATTTGATATGTTTCTTGTCCTATAATTTTAAACTTTGCATATTCCCCTTTTAAAATTTTATTTTCTTTGATAACTCTTTCAAGATCATTACTCCATATTACAGCTATACCTTTTTTTGTTCTATATTTCACATAAAAACTATCTTTAGCTTTCTCATCAAGACTAAATTTATATTTTGCTTTTCCATAATCTAAAACTTGATAATAATGCATTTTAGTTTGTTCTTTATTTTTTTCAAGTTTATAAGATACTTCTTCATTGTTTTTTGAACGAATAGTTGCTTTTGCTTCCACACCTAAATTGTTTAATGCTTTAGCAAAAGATAATCTCAAATTCATTAAATCTGATTTTTTTGGATTAATTCTTTTTCCATTTTTATCTGCAACTTTTAAACAAACATGACAATGTGGATTGTCAGTATCATCATGAAAAGCAACTGCAAAAAAATTATTTGGATACATTTTTTTTAATGTCATTAAAACAGCTTTTTTCATTTTTTCTGGGGGTGCATTTTTATAATCTTGCATAGAAAAAACCATATTAATAGTATGTCTTTTTTCTTTTTTTTCTTGTCCAAATCTAGGAATAGGAGCGCCCTCATTTTCATAAATTTTTTTTAAAATTTTTAACTCATCTTTTCCTTTTAATATATCAAAATCACTTGTAATTATTTCTACTGTTCCTTCTCTTGAAATATAATCTAAATGTTTGCAAACTGCTTGCAAATTTTTCGAGCCTGATGTAATTTTTACAACGACTTCAGTGTTTTTTCTAAAAACTTTATTTGTTTTATTTGATATATTTTTTTTAACAAAATTATATGTAGATTTAGATCCAACTTCTATTTTAGTATAAACTCTTTTTGCTATGATCTCATCATCAAAAATTTTAAATCTTGACATTAAATTCTTTCATTATTTTTAAGAATAATTTTTTCTAATTCTTTGGATAATTTTTCAATATTTATTGAAATATCCTCAAAAGATTTTTCTAAATTTTTTTCATTTATTCTCACACTTTTTCCGCTTCTTAAAATTTTTAAAAGCTGATATATATTCCTTCCGATTGTGTTTATTTCTGTTCTTGCTAATATAAATTCATCGATATAATTTTTATCAAAAAATTTATCTTTATAAATATGATTTAAAGTTAAAATTCTTATTTGTTTTGTTGCAGTTCCATTTCCATTTTTCTTTGCAAAATCTGAAAATATTTTATATTCATCTTCAGTAAGTTTAAATCTAATTTCTTTTTTTGGTTCATTATTTTGATAATTTATTTTATCTATGGTGTTTATATTTTCTTTTTCATTATCATAAATATTTTTTAAAATTGTATTTATTATTTTACTGAAAGAAACTTTCATTTCTTTTTTTAGTCTAACAAGATAAGAATAACTTTTTTCATCAAAGTAAATATTAGTTTTTTTCATAAAAATTACAACACCTTTTATTGAGCCTCGCAGAGAATATTTTGCTATTTACTAAAAAAATGGTGTCATTTTTTGGAGTAAATAGCTATCCTGCTATTACTACATTTTTTACTGTATTTTAGTCAATTTATCTTTACATAAAAATTAATATTTTCAGCATTTATGATATAATTAATATATAAAAATTCACAAGGAGTAAGATGAGAAAAGATAGCAAGGAAATAGAATTACTCAAACAAGAGTATAAAGAAAAAATCCAAAAAGCAAAACAAAAAGAAAAAGAGAGAAAAGAGAAGCTTTGTAAGAAGATAGGCTCTGAAATTATCTCTTTGTTAGATAAAGATGATTTTAGAAATTTATTTTTTGATTATATTCAAAAAAATAATTTAGAAAAGATAAAATCATTATGTAGTGAAGTTGATGATTTTTTTAATATCAACTATACCAACAATAAGGAGGATAAAAGCAACTAAAAAAATACAAACAATTTTTACAATAATCCAAAAAAACAAAACCAAAAAACAAAATTATTAAGGATGAAAAATGGAAAACATAGATATACAAGAAAATGAAAATAAAAACATAACATTTGAAAATATAAAAGTAAAAGTTATTGATAATTCATCATTATGTGAAGAATATCAAGAGTGTGTTTTTAATGGAACTTATGACAATACATCAAATCCTAAAGAGATCGAATCTCTTTTTAATACTTTAAAAACTTTTGATTCTTGTGAAAAGCTAAAACGAATGGAAAAATTATCTTTTTCAAAACAAGAAATTGCATTTGAAATTATCACGGATGATTTAAAAATACCACTAAAGGTAAGATTAGGTGATGGACATTTTGAGAAAGGTTTAGATGAGTTAATTAAACTAGGTAGTCAAAATATTGATGCTAGTATTAACAAAAGAATCAATCCAAAAATAAAAGAAAATTTTGACAAAATATTATCTCCGCTTAAAGCTGAAAATTTTCAAAATATTCTAAATGGAACTTTTGAAGCAATTAAAGAAGTTGGAGTTTTATCAAATGCGAATGAATTTTCTAATTTTGTTTCAGAATTTTTAAAAGCTTACAAGGAAACTCAACAAACATCTGAAAGTAATAAAACCATAGATAATTCAAAAGATAAGAAAAAAGATAAAAACTATTTTTTTAAAAAAGTTGATGAGTTTTTTCAAAAAAAGCTTAATTCTCGTGAAAGGGAACATGTTCGGACTAACGAAAAATCTTTTTCTAAATCACTATAAAATTTAAAAGGATTATCGATGTATTATAATAG
>NZ_JANQCW010000019.1:0-33615 GCF_024723635.1 Campylobacter sp. W0066.1
ATGATATTAAAAAAACTTTAGAAAGCCAAGCTTGGCTTAGCACTCAAAGCACAGGCTATGCTTTATATGCTTTGGCAAATAGCTTTAGTGATGAAAGCTCTAAAACCATCAATGCAAGAGTAAAAATTAATGGTGAGAGTAAAAAGCTCAATACGAGTTTTTCTAAATTTGAGTTTAATCAAGGCGGTGCTTTGATAGAAGCTAAAGAAGATACTTATGTACATTTTGGAGTAGAGGGTATTAAAAAAGGTATTTCCGAGCCTTTTGCGCAGCGTATGTATATAGAAAGAAGTTTTTATGATGAAAATGGAAATGAAATAGATGAAAGTGCTATAAAAAGTTCTCAAATTTTTTATATGAAATTAAAAATATCAAATAAAAATTATCCAGGCGCTTCTAATATAGCTTTAACTCAAATTTTACCAAGTGGATGGGAGATAGTGCATGATCTTTTAGATGATGAAGCTCCTGATTTTGTAAAAAATTCTTATTATGACTTTGTCGATATAAGAGATGATAAAATCATGTATTTCTTTCCTTTATATTCTGATGAATCAAGAGAATTTTTTGTGAAATTAAGTGCTGTTACTCCAGGTGTTTATACTTTGAGTGGAGCTTATGCTGAAGCAATGTATGATAATGCTTATAAAGCTTTAAGTGAGAGTAAAAGAGTCAAAGTAGTGCAGTGAAAATCAAAATAAGCCTTGCGATATGCTTTTTAAGCCTATGTTTTTACATAGGCTTAGTTTATTTTAGTTTTGATAGCAAGGATTTATTTAAAGGCACTTATAGCAAGGTTTTGCTTGATAAAAACAAAGAAATTCTTAGTGTATTTTTAGATGCTAATGAACAATGGCATTTAGAGAGTGATTTTATACCACAAAAATTAAAAAGTGCAGTTATTTTGTATGAAGATAAAAATTTTTATTCTCATTATGGAGTAGATTTTTTAGCACTTATAAGAGCTCTTAAAAATAATCTTTTTTCAAGTAAAAGAAGTGGTGCAAGCACGATTTCTATGCAAACAATCAAACTTCTAGAGCAAAATAAACGCACATATTTTAATAAATTTAACGAAATTATCAAAGCTTTTGCTTTAGAAAGTGCTTACGAAAAAGATGAAATTCTAAAGCTTTATTTAAACAATGCTCCTTATGGGGGAAATTTAGTAGGTGTTGCAAGTGCGGGTTTGTTTTATTTTGAAAAAGATTTAAAAGATCTTACTTGGAGTGAAGCAGCTTTGCTTGCAGTGCTTCCTAATAATCCAGGTTTGATTAATCTTGAAAAAAACAAAGATAAGCTTTTAAAAAAACGCAATGTTTTACTTGATAGGCTTTTTGAAAAGGGATATTTTTCTAAAGATATCTTAACTCTTGCAAAGGCTGAAAAACTTCCTAGTTTTAAAGCAAGAAAAAACTTAGCTCCACATTTAGCACGTAAGCTTTTAGCGGATAAAGAAAAAATCATTTCTAGTATAGATAAAAAAATTCAAATCAAATTTGAAGAAAAAGCTAAGGAATATTCTTATAAATTAGAGCAAAAGGGTATAAAAAATTTAGCTATATTATTAGCAGATACCAAAACAAATAAAGTTTTAGCTTATGTAGGCTCTAATGATTTTTATGATTTTGCAAGTTTTGGTCAAGTTGATGGGGTTATTGCAAAGCGTAGTGTAGGTTCAACCTTAAAACCTTTACTTTTTGCTTTTGCTATAGATGAGGGGCTTATAGCGCCTGAATCTTTAATGCTTGATGTACCTACATTTTTTTCTAACTTTGCCCCGCAAAATGCAAATAAAAAATATCATGGCCTTATTAGCGCAAAAGAATCTTTACAAAAATCACTTAACATTCCTTTTGTAAGCTTACTTGCAGAATATGGGTATGAGAAGTTTTTTTATAAACTCAAAGATATTTTAGATTTTGAAGATGAAAATTTTAAAAAATACGGACTTTCTTTGATTTTAGGCACAAAAGAATTGAGTTTAGAAGATATGGTAAAAATTTATCTAGGGCTTGGAAATTATGGAAATTTTAAAGAACTTTTATATGAAGAAAATGCATTTACTAAAGAAGATAAAAAGCTTATTAGTGATGGAGCAAACTTTTTAACCTTACAAACCTTAAAGGATTTAGATCGAGCAGGTTTAAGACAATATGATTTTAATACCATCATTTCTTGGAAAACAGGCACAAGTTATGGGAGAAAAGATGCCTGGGCTATAGGAACTTCTCCTAAATACACTTTAGGAGTATGGGTTGGAAATTTTAATGGCGAAGCAAATGCAAATTTATATGGTGTAAATATAGCAGGAGAGTTATTTTTTGAGCTTTTAGCCTTACTTGATGGGGTTAATTTAGAATTTGAAAAGCCTAATGATTTAGTTACTATCAAAATTGAAAATCAAACAGGATATAGATATGATTATAAATTTGACTTTAAAGAAGTGCTTTACCCACAAAGTGCAAATGTTTTAAGGACTTCACCATTTTTAAAAGAAGTTTTTATGTATAAAAACAAAGAAGTTGATTCTTTAGATGAAAATTTCCTTTATGCAAAGAAAAAGATTATTTTAAATTTACCTTCTAATGCACAAGCTTTTTTTGCTAAAGAAAAGCAAAATTTACAAAGCTCTAGCCAAAATTTAAAAATCATATATCCGCTAAATAATCTTAATATCATTTTGCCAAAAGATTTAAAAAATAAGCAAAAATTGTTAATTAAGCTTATAAATCCTAAAAAAGAAAAACTTTTTTGGTATTTAAATCAAGAATTGATTTTTGAAGGAAAAGAAGAGCTTTTATCTTTAGATTTAAAAAAGGGTAAATATACTCTTAATATTATTAGTGAAAATGGTGTAAATGATTTTATAAATTTTAATATATTTTAAATATAAATAATAAAAATTATTAGTTAAAAAACATATATACTCCCCCCATTTTATAGGCTTTTGTGTAAAAAAGTAAAAGTAATTATGATTATTATAAAAATAAATGAAAATAAAACAATTTTTATACTTTTTTAATAAAAAAGATTTATAATAACAAAAAATTTTTACCACACGCTCAAGGAGAGAAAAATGCGTAATTGGAGTCTTGGTGCAAAAATAGTTGCTGTAGCTATTATTACAGTTGTTTTGATTTTAAGTATTTTATCTGTGCTTATTATCAATAGATCTACTACTATTTTAAATACACAGATAGAAAATACACTAACAGCTTCTGTGCATCGCTATGGAAATCAAGCTGAAGCAAGTATTAAGTCTTTATTTGTTAGTGCTATTGGTACCCAAAGAACATTAAACAATCTTATTTCAGAAGGTGCTATAAATCCAAAAAGGATAGAAAATATTCTTGGAGAAGCAATCGATGCTAGTTCAAATATAACATATGGATATTATTATTTGCAAGATGGAACTATGTATAAAAACATAGGAGTTGATCCAAAATATTTTACAAATAATAATGAATTTATGGTTTTAATGAGAGATACAGATACTAATAATGCTGGTGGCATGCAAACTTTAGCAGCAAGTGAGGAGATTGCAAGAACTCAAGCTATTAAAAATTTAATGGGTGGTGATAAACTTTATTTTGGAGAACCAAGATGGTATAACATCCATGGTAATAAATTTTTAGGGCTTAATGTAGCTGCACCTATAACTGATAAAAAAGTAAGGCAATAGGTGTTGTTGGTATGCTTTTTGATCTTAAGCCTACAGCTGATTTTTTAAATGATTCTTCAAGATCAATTTATCAAGGCGCAAGAAGAATTTTAATAGCAAGTAATGGTGTTATAGCTACACATCCAAATGCAGATTTTGTAACTAAGAAAATCTCTGATGTGAATAAAAATGCAGCTTTTATAGTGGATTTGCAAAAAACAGCTTATGCTGGTCCAATTAATTATATAGCAGATGATGGTAGTGAATACCATGGAGCTATAAGAGTATTTGAAATATGGCCAAATACAGGAATTCACTGGGCAATGTTAGCTATTGTGCCAAATGAAACTGTGTATGCACCTATTGCAGAGCTTAGAAATATTATTTTAATTAGCTCAGTTGTTGCGGTAATTTTCATAGTGATTGTTATTAGTACTTCAGTTAAAAGAATTGTTTCAATAAGAGTGCAAAGATTACAAACTCATTTAATGAAATTCTTTAAGTACTTAAATCATGAGGCTTCAACTATTGAAGTTTTAACACCTAGATATAATGATGAGCTTGGAAAAATGGCATTGATGATTAATGATAATGTTCAATATATTCATACGTGTTTAGAAAAAGATGATATCACGGTGCAAAATATTTTAGAAGTTTCTTGTGATATAGAAAAAGGGCATTTTACCCAAAGAATAGAAGCAAATCCTGTAAATCCAAAACTTGTAGAATTAAAAGAAGTGTTAAACAAAATGCTTGAAGATATGCAAATGAAAATTGGTAAAGATTTAAATGAAATAGAAAGAGTTTTTGCTAGTTTTCAAAATCTTGACTTTTCGGATAAACTTGAAAATGCAGAAGGTGAAATAGAAAAATCACTTAATGCAGTAGGTGCAGAGATTAGAAAAATGCTTCAAGCTTCTCTAAGTCAAGGTGAGATGCTTCAAACTAAGGCTGATTCTTTAAAAGAAAGCGTATTAAAACTTAATGAAGGTGCGCAAAAACAAGCTGATTCTTTACAAGAAAGTGCCGCTGCAGTTGAAGAGATGAGTGCTTCTATGAATGCAGTAGCAGCAAGAACTGAAGAGGTTATTAAACAAAGTAGTGATATTAAAGATGTAACTGATGTTATTAGAGATATTGCAGATCAAATTAACTTGCTTGCATTAAATGCAGCTATTGAAGCAGCACGTGCTGGTGAACATGGACGTGGCTTTGCTGTTGTTGCTGATGAAGTTAGAAATCTAGCAGAAAGAACTCAAAAGTCTTTAGGTGAGATTGAAGCTAATACTAATATCTTAGTTCAATCTATTAATGAAATGGGTGAGAGTATTAAAGAGCAAGCTTTAGGAATTTCACAAATTAATCAATCTGTTTCAGTAATTGATGGTTTAACTAAAGAAAACTCACAAATTGCTCATGCAACTAATTCTGTAGCAAATGAAGTTGATTCTATGTCAGCTGATATTGTAGCAGAGGTTAGAAGAAAGAAATTCTAAAAAACTACCCTTTAAAAGGGTAGTTTAATTTATAAAATACTCTTGAATTTTATTTTTATCTTCAAAAGCCATACTTTGGAAAATTTTATCTTTAAAGCCTATTTTGTATTTTGTATTATTTTGAGTTTTAGCATAAGTTAGTGCTATGCTTAGAGCAAGTTCAAGATCTTGTGGATTAATATTTTCATCTACTAAAGAATAAGCACCTATTAAATCAAAAAGTTTTAATTCTTCATACTTTTGAGTTTTTAATTCTTTTAAAAATTGATTTTCTAGTTCATTTCTACCTACTATCATTTTAGAACCATTTGGAAGTCTTAAGTGGCGTCCATATTTTAAAAGTTGAGCGTCATTAACTTGCATATTTTTATCAAATTTAATAAAATCTTTGATTTTATTTGAAAAACTCTCAAGTGTGAGCAAACATCCACCACCTGGACTTTCAAAATCTTCAAAACCAAATTTGGCAGCTAGTTCAAGTTGTCTTTTTCTGCTTCTTCCACTTATGTTTTCTAACTTTTCTCTATCAACCCAACCCTCACGCTCAGGTTTGGTTAAAGGTAAATTTTTAGCACACATTGGACGCAAGATTAAATCTTCTTCATCAAGTGCTAGTTTTTTAACCTTAGCCATAGCATCATTTCTTTGGCTCATTGGGCGTTGACCAACTACTTCTCCTGTGATGATAAAACTTGCATTTTCATCTTTTAACATAGAAAGAGCAGTTTTAAACATAAAAGCATGACAATCTATACAAGGATTAAAATGCTTTCCGTATCCATATTGAGGGTTAAATAAAACTTCTTGCAAATAAGCATTTCTTACATCTATCATCTCAAAACTAGCTCCTACCATAGCAGCGCGTTTTGCCATGAGTTCGCTTTTATCACTTGTGCCACCAAAGCCTATGTTTATATTTAAAGCTTTTACTTCTATACCTTGAGAGCTTATGAGTTTTATAGCAAGCATAGAATCAAGCCCGCCACTAAAAAGTGCTAATGCTTTCATTTTTTCCTTTCGAAATTTTTGGCATATTGTAATGAATATTTTTTAATTTTTGTGCAAGTTTTTATTTAAAAAACTTCTTCTTCAAAGTTATAATGAATTGCTTTTTTATCTTTGATGTTTTTTTGTAGTCTATTTAAAAATAATTCCAAGCTTTCCTCTTCATCTAAAAAATGCACGCTTTTTAAAACTTCTATTAAATGGTTTAAAAAAATTTCATCATTTTGATAGTTTTTTTTGATTTTTTCTAAATTTTGATTGAGTAAATTATAAATTTGTTTTTTAAAGGCTTGTTTTAAATTTAAACTTTTTAATTTATTAAAGTATGCAAGGTTGATCTTACAAATAGCATATAAAAATTCTTCTAAATTGCTTAAGTTTTTGATATTTTCAAATTCATAAAGCTCTCTTATGCTAGGATCTTCAAAGTTTTTTTGCTCTAAAATAGCTTTAGTAATATCTTGGTGTAAAAAATATTCTTTTGTGCTTAAAAGCTTAAAAAGCCCTATAATTTCATTATTTTCATATAAAAATTTCAAAAGCTCTAACTCGCTTATATTATTGATTTTACTTTGTTTGATGGGATTAGTAAAGTTTATGTTTTTTCTTGTATTTTTAGAAAGTTTAATATCATTAATATTTACACCCAAAAGATTTGCTACTAAGGTAGTGTAGGAATTTGCTACTAAAGGCTCAAGATTAAAAGTGTATTTTTGTACCTCTTCTAAAGCCTTTTGTTTACTAAGTGCTGAGCTTAAATCACAGCTTGCAATCAAACTTCTTATATAAAATTCTCCAAGCTCTATGCCTTTTTCTAAAATATTAAAAAGTAATTTTTCTTGATGGCTTGCTACAAGTTCAGCCGGATCTTTTCCACCTTCTATCAAGACCACTTTTCCATCAATTTTTGCTAAACTTAGCAAATGTGCTGAACGCACAGCAGCATTAAACCCTGCATTATCATTATCAAAACACAAAATCACCCTTGCTTCTAATCTTTTTATTAAAGGTATGTGATTTTCACCCAAAGCTGTTCCTAAAACTGCCACAGCATTTTTAAATCCTGCTTTATGAAAGGCTATAGCATCCATATAGCCCTCACAAATTATCATTTCTTTTTGTTTATAAATGGCATCTTTTGCTAAATTGAGTGCATAAAAAACGCGTGATTTATCAAAAAGTTTGTTTTGGGGAGAATTAACATATTTTGCCATATTTGTTTCATCTAAAGTTCTACCACCAAAGCCTATAAGCAAATTTTTATGATCATAAATACTAAAAGTAATGCGGTTGATAAAACTTGCATAAGCGCCATTTTCATTTTGTTTTATCGCACCTACCTCTAAAGCTTCTTCTTGAGTGATTTGCTCATTTTGTAAAAGTCTTAGTGTTTCATTAGAACTTGGTGCAAAGCCTAGCTCAAAGGTTCTGATATCCTCATCGTTTAAGCCTCTTTTGTAAAGATAAGCTAAAGCCTCTTTGTTTTTAGCTAAGTTTTGCTTATAAAAAGCATTAAGAGTAGGCAAGATATGAATGATGGATTTTTTATTATCTTGTTTTTGTGAGGTATAAGTAAGTGAAAAATTACTCCATGAAGCAACTTTTTCTACTGCTTCAACAAAGTTTAATTTCTCATAATCCATTACAAATTTAAAAACATTACCCCCAGCCTTGCATGCAAAACAATGATAAAATCCTTTAATAGAATTAATATGCATACTAGGATTTTTATCATCATGAAAAGGACAAACGCAAACATAGCTTGAGCCTTGTTTTTTTACTTCAACATAATGAGCTATGATATCAACAATATCTGTTTTTTGTAAAAGTTGTTCTATACTTGCTTGTTCTATCATCTTGTAAACCTTAAAGAAAATTATATAAGCATTTAGCTATAATTGTTATAAATTTGAAAATTAAGTTGCAAGGTTATGGATTTTTTCTTTGTAGAATACCGCGATCCTTTATTTGGTCTTATTGTTTTAACTGCTTTGGTTTTTATTATAGCTAGCTCACATTATATATGGCGTATTGTTGCAAGTAAAGACCAAAAAAGCAAACTTGATCGTTTTGTAAAAAAATTTGAAATTAATTCTACACACCAACAAATTTTAAAAAATGCTAATTTAAGTATAGAAAATTTAAATTTCTTAGCTCAAATTTTTACCAAAAGTGGTGAATTTGAAAAAGCTGTGGGGATTTATCTCATAGCTTTGCAAAAAGCAAATGAGGCAAGCCAAAAAGAGTTTATCTTTTTTTCACTAGCGCAAGTTTATCTAAAAGCAGGATTTTTAGAGCGCAGCGTAGAAGCTTTATTGAATGCTTTAAAAATCAAAGCACGCAATAAAGAAAGCTTAAAACTTTTAAAAATTGTTTATTTAAAACTCAAAGATTATGATAAGGTTTTAGATGTTTTAGAGTGTTTGTTTGAGCTAGGAGAAAATATATATGCAGAAAAAGCTTTGATAAAAGCTTTGAAAATTCAAGCAAGTTCTAAAGAGCAAGAACAAAAACTAAAAGAAATTTTAGCTTTGAGCAAGGATAATGAGTATATTTTAAGACTTTGCTTTTTGCATTATAAAGATAAACTTACTCAAATGCCTCAATTTGAAAATGTCATTGATTTACTTAATGAATGCAAGAGTCCGCTTAATCTTGAAGATGAAAAATACCATGAGTTTTTTTATGCAAAAAATTTAAGCACAAAAACTATTCCTATCAAAAATCACAAGCTAAAAATTTTAAAAATTTTAAACGATAATAAGCTAAGTGCAAATCTTAGCTTTACTTATGTGTGTAATAATTGTAAAAACCAAAGTCCTTTGTTTTTTTATCATTGTCCATTTTGTTATGAATTTGGAAAATGTGAGATTTATTATGAGGTAAAAGCTTGAAAAATATTGAAATTTATACTGATGGTTCTTGTTTAAACAACCCTGGTTTTGGAGGGTGGGCTTATGTTTTAACTTATAAAAATCATCAAAAAGAACAAAGTGGGGCGTGTGAGAATACAACAAACAACCGCATGGAGTTAATGGCTATTATAGAGGCTTTGAAAGCTTTAAAAGAACCATGCGAGGTAAAGTTATACACAGATTCAAATTTAATGGTACAAAGTATTAATGAATGGCTTGAAGGTTGGGTAAAAAAAGATTTTAAGGGTAAAAAAAATATTGATCTTTGGAAAGAGTATTTAAATGTGGCTAAAGATCATAAAATAACTGCTTTTTGGATCAAAGCACACAATGGCCATGAATTAAATGAGCGTTGTGATGAGCTAGCAAGAAATGCAGCCTTAAAGCTCCAAGAAGAAAGGTCAATAAATGCTTAAAAAACTCCAAGAAAGACTAAATTATCATTTTAAAAATGAGCAATTGCTCATTGAAGCTTTAACGCATAAAAGTTACAAAAAGCCTTATAACAACGAAAGATTAGAGTTTTTGGGTGATGCTGTGATGGATTTAGTAGTAGGGGAATTTTTGTTTTTTAAATTTCAAAAAGACTCAGAAGGGAACCTTTCTAAGCTTAGGGCAGCTTTGGTAAATGAAAAATCTTTTGCAACTTTAGCGCAAAAACTTGATCTTGGAGCATGTATTTTTATGTCTATTGCAGAAGAAAATAACGATGGACGCAATAAGCCTTCTATACTTTCTGATGCTTTTGAAGCATTAATGGGGGCTTTGTATTTAGAAATAGGTTTTGAAAAAACTAAAAATATAGCATTAAATTTGCTTAATGAAGTTTATCCGCATATTGACACACAAAGTTTGTTTAAAGACTATAAAACAAGACTTCAAGAAATTACACAAGCAAATATGGCAGGCACGCCTGAGTATGTAGTAGTGAAAGCTTTTGGGCCTGATCATAAAAAGCAATTTGAAATCGCAGTAAAAATTCAAGGTATAGAAGTAGCAAGATCTACAGCAGGTAGTAAAAAAGAAGCCCAACAACAATGTGCTAAAATCGCACTTGAGAAATTAGGAAAACTATGAATAGTTTTGGAGTAAGATTTAAATTTATAAGCTTTGGCGAATCCCATGGTCAAGCTATAGGTTGTGTGATAGATGGTATGCCAGCAGGGGTGAAATTTGATTTTGATTTTTTGCAAGAAATGCTAGATAAAAGAAAGCCAGGTCAAAATAAATTTAGCACCCCTAGAAAAGAAGAAGATAAGGCTCAAGTTTTAAGTGGGGTTTTTGAGGGTTATACAACAGGAACTCCTATAAGTGTTTTGGTGTATAATGAAAATACACGCTCAAAAGATTATGAAAAAGATGTATTTCGTCCCGCACATGCTGATTTTACTTATTATCATAAATATGGCATTAGAGATTATAGAGGCGGTGGAAGAGCTAGTGCTAGAGAAAGTGTAGCAAGAGTAGCAGCAGGAACTGTGGCACAAATGCTTTTAAAAGAATTTGACATAGAGATAATGAGTGGGGTTTTTGGAGTAGGAAGCATTGATAGCAAACTTAGTAATGATGAGTTTGATTTTGATTATGCTAAAAATAGTGAAGTTTATGCTTTAGATAAAAATTTAGAGCAAAACTTCAAAGATGAAATTTTAAAGGCTAAAAAGGCTAAAAATAGTATAGGTGCTAGAGTGTTTACTAGAGTAAAAAACCCTATTAAAGGTTTAGGTGAGCCTTTGTATGATAAGCTTGATTCTAAACTTGCTCATGCGATTATGGGAGTCAATGCGGTTAAAGCTATAGAAATAGGAAGTGGCATTCAAAGTAGTTATATGTATGGAAGTCAAAATAATGATGAGTTAAAAGATGGGGTGTTTTTAAGTAATCATAGTGGTGGAGTATTAGGTGGAATTTCTAATGGAGATTTTATTGATATAAAAACATATTTTAAACCAACCCCCTCTATATTTTTACCCCAACAAACGCAAAATACTCAAGGAGAAAATATTATACACGAGTTAAAAGGCAGGCATGATCCTTGTGTGGGTATAAGAGGTAGTGTTGTGGTAAATGCTATGGTGGCAATTTGCATGGCTGATGCTTTGCTTTTAAATGCAAGCTCAAATTTGCAAAATTTACAACGAGTTTATGGAAAAAATAAATAAAAATTTAATACTTATTTAGATATGATGATAAAATATCTTTAAAAAGGGAGAAATATGAAAAAAAATATTGTGTTTTTTGAAGTTAGAGGTGGTAGCGATAAAGGTGAAGATGGCCATAGAAAAGATACTATGCCTATGGTAAATGCCTTAAAAGAACAAGGTTGGAATGCTGAGGTCATCTTTTTTGAAGTAGAAAAAAAAGATGAAATTTATGAATATGTAAAAAACAATGCTGATGCTTATGTTTCTAGAATCAACCCAGGAAATTTAAAAGAAGAAAATGAGTATTTTGATATGCTTAGAAAACTTTGCGCAAATGGTGTTATAGGTATGCCTCATCCTGATGCGATGATAGGATATGGCGCTAAAGATGCACTTACTAAGCTTAATAAAACAGCTTTAGTACCTGAAGATACTTATGCGTATTATGATATTAAAACTTTTAAAGAAAGTTTCCCAAAAACTTTAGCAAAGGGTGAGAGGGTTTTAAAACAAAATCGTGGCTCAACGGGTGAGGGAATTTGGCGTGTGAGATTGATAGATGAGTTGCCAGCAGGGGCTGTGAGCGTGCCATTAAATGCAAAAATCAAATGTACAGAAGCAAAAGATAATCACACAGAAGAAAGAGAGCTTGGTGAGTTTATGGACTTTTGTGAGCAATACATTATAGGTGATAATGGTATGCTTGTAGATATGACTTTCTTACCACGCATTAAAGAAGGTGAAATTAGAATTTTAATGCTTTATCATACTCCAATTTATGTAGTGCATAAAAAGCCTGCAGAAGGTGCTGATGCATTCTCTGCTACACTTTTTTCAGGTGCAAAATACAGATATGATGAGCCAAAAGATTGGCAAGGATTGGTTGATTGGTTTTTAGCTACTTTACCAGAAATTCGCTCAAAACTTGGAAATTATGATATTCCTTTGATTTGGACTGCTGATTTTATCTTAGATACAGATGAAAATGGTAAAGATAAATATGTTTTAGGTGAGATTAATTGCTCTTGCGTAGGATTTACCTCTCCTGCTGAATTTGTTGAGCCTATTGCTAAAAAAGTAGCTCAAAATATCATTGATATCGTAAGTAAAAATTAACCCTTGTTTTAACAAGGGTTTTTTAAAAACTCATTATGCTTTTAACTATACTTTATATTATCGGAATTACTGTTGATGCGATGACAGGAGCTATTGCTGCAGGAAGACATAAAATGGATCTTTTTGGAGTGATATTTATAGCTTTGGTAACAGCTATTGGCGGAGGTTCGATTAGAGATATTTTACTTGATCATCATCCGCTAACTTGGATTAAAACTCCTGAGTATGTGATTTTAATTTGTGTTGCGGCTATGATTACAACAAAAATTGCTAAATATGTTATAAGGCTTGAAAAACTTTTTTTGATTTTAGATGCTATAGGTTTGGTTGTTTTTAGTGTTTTAGGCGCACAAATTGCAATACAAATGGGGTATGGTTTTATAGTGGCTGTGAGTTCAGCTGTGATTACTGGTGTATTTGGTGGGATATTAAGAGATATACTATGCGCTAGGATACCACTTGTATTTCAAAAAGAAATTTATGCGGGTGTTGCTATATTAACAGGGGCTTTGTATTATATATTGTATATTTTGGGCGTAGATGAGTTATGGGTAATTCTTGCTTCATTGATTGTAGGAACCATAGCAAGACTTTTGGCGATATATTATGGTTTAAGTTTGCCTATATTTTCTTTTAAAGATGGAGAAAATAAAGAAAGCTAAAATTCTATCTTATAAACTCTTAAAGAACAAGCTTCATTATCCATAATATTTTCAATAAAAATTCCACCATATTTTTCATAAAATCCTACAAGTTCTGTCAGTAGGTAAAATTTATTTATATTTTTTGTTTTCAAATCATTTTTTATAAATTTTAATAATTGATTAGTTAATTTGTTTCCTCTGTAATTTTCTTCAACATATAAAGCACATAAATTTGGCTCCAAATCTTTTCTGTTGTGAAAATCGTTTTGTATAATTCCAGCTCCAGCTATAATAGAGTTTTTATCTAAAACTAAATACCATTGAGGAATAGTTTGACTGTTAAAGCTACTTTCTATGCTTTCAAAATAAATTTTTTCATCTATACCCCATTTTTCAGAAAACCATTTGGAAGCTTTTGTTGACAGATCTTTTTTGTCTGATATATTTATTATATGCACAAATGAAATCTCCTTATGGAATGTCAGAATTTATAATCAATTTTTGTATTTAGAAGTTAAAAAGTGGTGACCCATACGAGACTCGAACTCGTGTTACCGCCGTGAAAGGGCGATGTCCTAACCGCTAGACGAATGGGCCAAAACATTAAATTAAGAAATGAAATTATACCTTATTTAATTTAAAAAAAGCTTAATTATTTTATAAAACGCAGATAAAAATAGCCAAATACACCCGAAGCTAAGGAAGCTAGTAAAATAGCAAAATTATCTACAAAATTAAATATATCACTTACTTCATAAGCAAGAGCGTCTATAAAAAAGCTCATGGTAAAACCTATACCTGTGAGTATACAAACTCCATAGAGTTGTTTAAAATTAGCATCTTTTGGCGGTTTTGCAAGTTTAAGTTTAATTGCCATATAAGCAAAGCCAAATACACCTAGTTGTTTTCCAACAAATAAGCCCAAGAAAATCCCTACGCTTACACCACTAAATAGCATATGTGCTTCAATTTTTGAAAGATCAACCCCTGCATTGGCAAAAGCAAAAAGTGGTAGTATTATAAAAGCTATCCAAAATTTTAAACCATGCTCGATTTCCTCTAATAAAGCATGATTGTTTTTTGTAAATACAGGTATAAATAAAGCTGTGATGATACCTGCTAAAGTTGCATGCACTCCACTTTTTAACACACTAAGCCAAAGCAATGCTCCAAGTATATAATAAAATGATTTTCTTTCATTGCCCAAGCGATTAAGTAAAAATAAACCTACAATGCAGCAAAAGGCAACAAAAAAGGCTAAAGTTGAAAGCTCTCCTGTATAAAAAATAGCAATGATTAAAATAGCTCCTACATCATCAAAAATTGCTAAAGATACTAAGAATATTTTTAAAGAACTTGGTATGCGTTGTTTTAGCATTGCAAGTATAACTAGAGCAAATGCAGTATCAGTTGCAGTAGGTATAGCCCAACCTTTTAAAACATAAGCATCGTTAAAATTGATAGCACAAAATATTAAAGCAGGCACAACTATACCGCCTATAGCGGCCATTAAGGGTAGGGTAATATTACTAAGAGTTTTAAACTCTCCTTGAACAAATTCTTTTTTTAATTCAAGTCCTATGGCAAAGAAAAAGATTGCAATAAGACCATCATTAATCCACAATAAAGAAGGTTTAAAAAGTTCCCAAGCGCCCACTTTTACACCCATTTCTACACTTAAAAAGTCCATATAATGTTGCCCGTAAGGACTATTTTTAAGTAGCAAGGCAAAGATCGTTGCTAATAAAAGCAACAATCCTCCTAAAATTTCAAGTGATAAAAAGTTTTGGAAACTTTTTAATTTCATTTTTTAAAACTATAAATAAGTTTTAAGTAAGCATATCCAACTATAGCGCTTAATAATGAAGCTACTAAAATTGCAAGTTTGTCTGAATATGCAAAAATATCACTATTTTGATAAGCTAAGCCATCTATAAAAAAGCTCATAGTAAAACCTATACCTGTGAGTATACAAACCCCGTAAAGTTGTTTGAAATTAACATTTTGTGGAAGTTTTGCTAGTCCTAGTTTTATACTAATATATGAAAATAAAAATACTCCAATTTGTTTTCCTAAAAATAATCCTAAAATAATACCTAAACTAACCGAAGAAAACATAAAACTTGGATCCATATCTTTTAAATCAACTCCCGCATTTGCAAAAGCAAAAATAGGCAAGATAAAATAACTCACCCAAGGCGCTAAGTCGTGTTCTATTTCTTTTAAAAAAGATTCACCGCTTTTTGTTTGAAGTGGTATAAATAAAGCAGTAATCACACCTGCTAAAGTTGCATGCACTCCACTTTTTAACATGCTTATCCAAAATACTATAGCTATGATGATATAAAAAGATTTTTTGGTAACATGGAAATGATTTAGCAAATAAAGTGCTAAAATACACACCAAGGCAGCAATCATAGCAAAAACTGAAAGCTCACTTGTATAAAATAAAGCAATTACAATAATTGCGCCCAAATCATCAAAAATAGCCAAAGAAAGTAAGAATAATTTTAAAGAAGTAGGTACTTTTTTACCTAAAAGCATTAAAATTCCAACTGCAAAGGCCACATCGGTAGCAGTTGGTATAGCCCAACCTTGTAAAGCAAAAGGATCTTTATAATTAAAAAATGCAAAAATTAAAGCAGGTACTATCATACCACCAAGTGCCGCAAATATAGGTAAAGACATAGCTTTTATACTATTGAGTTGTCCTCTTGTAACTTCATATTTTAACTCAAGTCCTATGGCAAAGAAAAAGATTGCAATAAGACCATCATTAATCCACAAAAGCAAAGGTTTGAAAATTTCTAAACTTCCCGCTTGAAAGCCAAAGGGAATATTTAAAAAATTGGTATATTGATCCGTTAAAGAACTATTTTGTAAAATTAGTGCAAGTACGGTAAAAAATATTAGCAAAACACCAGGAAAAGTTTCACTTTTAACAAAGGTTTGAAGTCTTTGCATAAATAGCCTTTTTAAATTTTTATTAACGTGTTATTTTAACATAAAAAGGCTTGAAATTTAAAAGTTTAAGCAGAAAAACTGCTTAAACAGGTATAACGCGTATATTTGGGCTAAGTTCTTCTTGTAAAATATTTTCTATAGCATATAAGGTTGCACCGCTCCCGCTTGAACAGCCACTACATGCTCCAAGATAACGTATATATATATCTATATTTTTATTGTCACTTTTTTGGATATCAATTACTTCTAAATCTCCACCATCACCATGTAGCATAGGACGCACATCGCTATCTAAAACAGCCTCTACTGCTTTTAGTTGTTTAACCATGGTCATATCATCAAAAGCAATATCTGTTTTACTTTGATCTTTTAGCTTTTCTCTTTCCATTTCAGCCCTAGTTTCAGCTAAAATATCTACAAGATAATAATCTTTTTTCTCATGTCCTCCAGGCTTAACACAAGATTTACAAAAAGCACCTGCTTTGGTAAATTGCGTTATTTCTTCTACTGTATGTAAATCATTTAGTTTAATTACTTCTTTAATGGTTCCAAGGCTTACTCTAGCACACTCACAAACTATGATTTGATCTTCAAAATCCTCAGGATTAACACCTTTATAATGCGCCGCAGCTTGTTTGATAACATCATAAGCCATAACTGAACAGTGCATTTTTTGCGGTGGAACTGCAGGAGTTTCAGGGTTATCTCTCATAGCAAATTCAACATCTAAATTTGTAATTTTTACAGCCTCATCTACAGTTTTACCTATACAAAGATCAACCATAGTATCACTACTTGCTATTGCTGTACCACAGCCAAAGCTTTTAAATTTAGCATCAATGATTTTATCAGTTTTTTCATCCACTAACCAATAAAGCCTAACCGCATCGCCACAGCTTTCAGCTCCAAAATCTGCAACAATAAGTTTTGCATTTGCTTTTTGTGCATCTTCTTGTGTAAATTCGCCCATATGTTGAGGGTTATTCATTCTATCTTGTACTTTTTGAGAATACTCATCCCAAATTGATCCGCCAATTAAATTATTCTTTGCCATTTTTTATCCTTTAAATATTTTCAGGCTTATATGCATAAGTACTTGAGATTGCTCTAAGTCTTTGCGTTGCTTTTTTTATTTGCTCTGCTGCATAATCAATTTCATCTTCTGTGTTAAATCTTGATAAAGAAAGTCTTAGAGCAGTATGAGCTAAATCATTTTCAGCACCAATTGCTTCCATGATAGGATTGCTCTCAAGTGCTTCGCTAGCACAGGCTGAACCAGTGCTTGCTGCTATACCATTTTTGTTTAAATCCCAAAGCATAGCCTCGCCTTCTACACCTTTAATACTTGCTAAGATGGTATTAGGAACCCTTCTTGATCTATCCCCAACTACACTTGTATCAGGCATAGCTAAAATTAAATCTTCTAATTTATCTCTTAATCTTCTAATGTGTGAGTTTTCAAAATCAAGCATAGTATTTGCAATTCTTAAAGCTTCTGCCATTGCTATAATATATGGTACATTTAAAGTTCCACTTCTTCTACCACCCATATGCTCACCACCATGTAAAAGCGGAGTTAATTCTATATCCTTTTTAATATAAAGTCCACCTACACCTTTTGGACCATGAAATTTATGTGCAGAAAATGAAGCAAAATCAACCCCAGCTTTTGCAAAATTAACCTTGATTTTCCCAACAGCTTGAGTTGCATCAGTATGAAATAATGCTCCATATTCATGAGCAATTTGAGCCATTTCTTCTATAGGAAAAATCATACCAGTTTCATTATTTGCCCACATAATGCTTACTAGCGCAGTTTTATCTGAAATAGCTTCTTTTAAATCTTTTACACTAGAAACACCCTCATGATCAACGCCAAGTTCTATGACTTTTACTCCTAAAGATTTTAAAAACATAGCACTAGCTGCTACTGCAGGATGTTCTACACTAGAAATAATTACTTCATTTCTATCGCTATTTAAAATTCTATCAAAATACACACCTTTTAATACCCAATTAATACTTTCTGTAGCACAGGAAGTGATAATGATATCATCTAAATCGCTTGCTCCAAGTCCTGCATAAAGTTTATCCATAGCTTCTTTTAAAGCAGGATGAGTTGCACTACCCCATTGATGAAGGCTGTTTGGATTGCCATAATGTTCTTTTAAAAAAGGTTTCATAAGCTCATAAGCTTCTGGTGCGAGCTGTGTTGTTGCATTGTTATCTAAATATACTTTCAAATTATACTCCTTTAATTAGGATAATTTTTATCTTTTTTGTTAATATACACTAAAATATTAAATTTAATATTAAATCAAGTAAGTTTTTAACTTGTGCGAAAATTTTTGTTATTATTTTAGCACAAGTTTAAGCCATAGCATTTAAATAAGAGTGTAAAATTTTATTAATACTTGCTTGTCTTTTGCGATTTTCTAAAAATTGAGTATCTAAAAGTTCTTTTTGGGTGTTTATTTTTTCAAGGTCTATATTAGAATCATTTTGATTGAACTCTTTTTTTAAAGCTTCAAAATCTTTGCTAATTTGCTCACTATAAAGACTATAAATAGAGCTTGAATTGGCAAATTCTTGCATATTGATACTATGCTGATAGTTAATGTATTGTTGAAAGAAAACTGAAAGCTTATCTTCTGAGGTATTGTTTTTATCTACCCCATTAATATGTAAGTATAAATCAAAACTCATTTTTTCTTTATTGCTTTCACTTAGATAATCTTGCATACTCATTTGACCTCTCATGAGTTTTTGAAAATTTACATTAGAAGACATATCTAACTCAATAGGAGATAGAAAGAAATTAGCCTTTTGATGATTTTGTTCTTTTAAATCATGATAAATATAATTAAGCAATAATCCACTTTTAGAAACTGCGCCTTGACGGTTTAAATAAGGTTTTATAATAGGATTGCTAGCTGTGTTTTCAATGCTTGCATTGAATGCAAAATCTCCTATTTTATTATCAAGCATTAAGGTGTTTAGATTTTTATTTGTTTCTTTTGCATTTTGTAAGCTTTTGGCATTTTCATAAACTTTTAAAATTTTTCCTTCATAAGTATAGCTATAACCTTGATTTAACTCAGAAATTTGTGTTTTACTTAAAAAATCATTGTCATTGTTTTGAAACTGTGGATTTATAGTTTTTAATGTATTGTGATAAGTGTTTAAAAGTCTTGGTAAGTCTATTTTGTTATAGTTTAAGTTCTCATCAAGCTTTATAAGTTGTTTTGAAATTTCTCTTATACTTTTTATATTAATATCATAATCAAGAGGTAAAGCAGCTGTTTTATTAAGATCTTTTTCAAAAAAACCTTGCTCATTAATTCTAAAACCAAATTCACTTGCATAAGTTACTTTATAATCTAAATTAGAACCTTTTATATCAAGTAAATCACTTTTAATATTGGTATTTTCTTTTTTTTCTTCTGCGTGTCCAGTTTTTGCAAAAGGATAATTTGCAAAATTCTGATACGGATTAACATTAGAATTTACAAACATAACTCTTCTCTTCAAAAATATTGCTTAGCTTTAAAAAAGCAAAAGCTATGCCAAAATTTTTGAATCGAAGAGAAAAATTAAGCGTAAATGTCAAGCAATCCTGAACTAGCGCTAGGAGTAGTAGTTGGAGCAGGGTTTGCATTTACGCCTTCAAGTACTTGCATTACTGCATTTTCATTGGCTTCTATGGTTTTTTTCATCATAGTAGTTGCAATGTTAAGCATTAAACTTGCTTGATTGTTAGTAACTTCGCCCATAACATACTCCTTTTGTTTGGATTAGTAATATTATCGGCAAAGTTTGATTAATATTAAGCTATATTATAAATTTTTGATAAGTAGTGATTGTGAGTGTTTTCTTTTGCTTCAAGCATATCGATATAGTTTTTAAACTCATCCATATCTTTAAAAAGATTTTTCATGGTAGCACTAATTTCGCTAGAAAAATTTTGAAGATTACTTTGTGTTTTTAAATATCTTTCTATTTGATAAATTCTAGCTACTTCTCTTTTGTACTCATCTTGAGTCATTCTTTTTGCACTAAATTCTGCATTCAAGCTTTTTTTATCATTGATAATAAAAGATTTTTTTTGATTATTAATTTTAAATTCAACGATAAATTCTTCTTTTGAATTAATAATCTTTAAGTATTTTAACTTGGCTTTATCTTCTAGTAAAACAAAGCTTACACACTCTAAAAACATATGTGTAAAGATTTCTCTTTCAAAAATATTTTGACAAATATCAGTATATTTTAAACCTAAGTTTTGCTGATGATCTAAAAACGTTACATTTGACATGATCCATCCTTTTTTCATGACTTTTTATCATAAAAAAGCAAAAATCATTCCAATTATTGCGTATCAATCATTTTTAGCATATTAATTGTATCTTCAAATTCAAAACTTTCTTCAGGATTTTGACTTAAAAATTGTTGCATAAAGTCTTTTTTAGTAATGGCTTGATCAAGTTCTTTATCGGTACCTTTTTGATAAGCACCAATTCTAAGTAAAACTTCATTTTCTTTAAGTAAGGAATTTAAACGCTTAAATTTTCTAGCAGCTAGTTTGTGTTCATCACTAATAATATCCCCCATAACCCTTGAGGCTGAATTTTGTATATTTATAGGTGGATAAATTCCAAAGTCAGTGAGTTCGCGACTAAGCACTATATGCCCATCTAGGATGGATCTACTTTGGTCAGCTATTGGATCACTCATATCATCTCCATCAACTAACACGGTAAAAAATGCTGTTATAGTGCCTTTGCCTTCTTCTTTTCCTGCGCGCTCCATAAGCTGAGGTAAAAGACTTAAAACACTTGGCGGATAGCCTTTTGTCGTAGGTGGTTCACCTAGAGCTAGGCCTATTTCTCTTTGAGCCATAGCAAAACGCGTTACACTATCCATGATAAATAACACATCTTTGCCTTGTTCTTTAAAATACTCAGCCACACTCATAGCGCAAAATGCTCCGTATTTTCTCATCAGCGCGCTATCATCGCTTGTTGCAACGATGATGACAGTATCATCAAGTTTACCACCAAGATTTTTTTGTATAAATTCAGGAATTTCTCTACCACGTTCCCCTATTAAAGCTATGACTTTAATGGGAGCTTTGGAATTTTTTACTATCATGCCCATAAGGGTTGATTTTCCTACCCCACTTCCTGCAAAAATCCCAAGCTTTTGTCCTACCCCGCAAGTTAAAAGCGCATCTATTGTTTTAACACCTACTGGAAAAACTTCCTCTATCAAACCTCGTTTCATTGCATCAATAGGTGCACGCATAATAGGCATAAATTTACTTGCCTCAATAGGTCCTTTACCATCTTTTGGTCGCATAAAAGGATCAACCACTCTTCCTAAAAGTTCATCACTAACACCTATTTGCATACCCGCATCATTAATAAAAGCACGATCGCCTATTTTAAAACCTTCCACAAAACCAAAAGGACTCAAATAGCTTAAATTCTCATCTACTTCTACTACCATAGCCATAGCTTCTTTACTCTCATCTTCACTAGAAACTATTTTAATAATATCGCCTATGCTAGTTTTTAAACCATTTATTTCTATACTAGTACTTGAAATTTTAGTAATTTGTCCAAAAACACTAGCAAGATTTTGTGAAGCAATTTTGCTACGAAGTTTTTCTAAACCCATTAAAATCTAACCTGTTTTGCTGAGTTAATTAAGGTAAAAAATTCTTTTCTTGTTTTTTCACTTTTTAAAAAGCTACCTCTTAGTGCTGAAGTGCTAGTAGTAGAATTTGCCTTTTGTACCCCACGCATTTCAACACACATATGTCTTGCTTCAATAACCACCCCAACGCCTTTTGCACCTACATGTTCCATTAGTGCTTCTGCGATTTGCTCTGTGAGTTGTTCTTGAATTTGTAAGCGTCTTGCAAAAACTTCTACAAGGCGTGGAATTTTACTAAGTCCTACGACTTTTTTATCTGGTATATACGCAACATGCACGCGCCCAAAAAAAGGCAAAAGATGATGTTCGCAAAGACTATAAAATTCTATATCTCTTACTAAAACCATTTCATTGTTTGAACTTTCAAATAAGGCATCATTTAGTATTTGTTTTGGATCTTGTTTATAACCGCTATTTAAAAATTCAAAAGCTTTAAAAACTCTAGTAGGAGTTTTTAAAAGCCCTTCTCTTTGTGGATTTTCCCCAATAATTTCTAACATATTTTTTACTGATTGTTCAAATTTTTCTTGCATTTTTTCTCCATCAAAAATTAAAATTTTAACATATTTTTATTTTTATATAAAGTGATAAGGAAAATTTTGGTATATTATCAAAAAATTTTATTTAAAAAGGGAAAACATTATGGAAGTTACAGCAAAACTAATTGATTTTGCAAATGCAAATGCTACTGTGAAAATTGCTCAAGGAGCTATTAAAGCAGAAGTTGAAAAATTAGCTAAAAAAGCGTCTAAAACTATGAAAATGGATGGTTTTAGAGCAGGAAAAGTTCCTGTTGCTGCTATACTTAAAAGATATGAAAAAGAGCTTACAAGAGATGCGGAGCAAGATCTTTTAAGAAATGCTGTAGATGGTGCTTTAAAAGAAGTTCAAAAAGAGGCTAAAGATTTAGTAGGTGAGCCATATTTTGAAAAATTTGATAGAAAAGATGGTGCTATTGAGGCTCAAATGGTATTATCTTTTAGACCAGAAGTAAAATTAGATGGATATGAAGAACTAGTTCCAACTTATAATACACCAAAAGTAACTCAAAAAGAAATTGATGCAAAAAAAGAAGAATTATTAAAAAGATTTGCTACTCCTGAAGCGATTAAAGAAGCAAGAGCTTTAAAAGAAGGCGATTTTGCTAAATTTGATTTTGAAGGTTTTGTTGATGGTAAAGCTTTTGATGGCGGAAAAGCTCAAAATTATGTTTTAGAAATTGGTTCAAAACAATTCATACCAGGATTTGAAGAAGGTATGATTGGTTTAAAAGCAGGTGAGGAAAAAGATATTAATGTAACTTTTCCAAAAGAATATGGCGCAGCGCATTTAGCAGGAAAAGATGCAGTATTTAAAGTAAAAATTCACGAAATTCAAGAACTTAAATTACCTGAATTAAATGAAGAGCTTTTAAAAAGCTTGTTGCCTGAAGAAAAAGAACCAAGTGTTGAAAAATTAGATGCAAAATTAAAAGAGCAACTAAAAAATGAAAAAATCTTTAAACTTATCAATGATGAGCTTAAAAATCAATTTGCAGAAGCTTTGGTAGCTAAGTTTGACTTTGTTTTACCAAGAAATATAGTAGAACAAGAAACAGATATGCAATTTAGAAGCTCTTTGAGAACTTTAAGCGAAGAAGAATTAAAAGAATTTAAAGATGAGGCTAAATATAAAGAAAAAAGAGAAAGTTTCAAAGAAGATGCACAAAAAAGCGTAAAATTAACTTTCATTATAGATGAGCTAGCAAAACTTAGAAATGTTACAGTAAGCGATCAAGAATTAATCCAAGCGATTTATTTTGAAGCTTATAGATATGGCTTTAACCCGCAAGAACATTTAGACAATTACAAAAAACAAGGCGCATTGCCTGCCATTAAAATGTCTTTAATTGAAGAAAAACTTTTTGCTGATATTTTCAAAAAAAATGACAAAAAGAAAACTGAAAAAGAAAGTGAAAAATAATGAGCTCATACATACCTTATGTGGTTGAAAAAACAAGCAGAGGCGAAAGAAGTTATGATATTTATTCAAGACTTTTAAAAGATAGAATTATCATGCTAAGTGGCGAGATCAATGATGATCTTGCTGCTTCTATCGTAGCTCAGCTTTTGTTTTTAGAGGCTGAAGATCCTCAAAAAGATATTTATCTTTATATTAACTCACCAGGTGGGGTTGTAACTAGTGGATTTAGTATTTATGATACAATGAATTATATTAAAGCTGATGTAAGTACTATTTGCATTGGTCAAGCTGCTTCAATGGGTGCATTTTTGCTAAGTTGTGGTGCTCCAGGGAAAAGATTTGCTTTACCAAATTCAAGAATTATGATCCATCAGCCACTAGGTGGGGCAAGAGGACAAGCAACTGATATAGAAATTCAAGCAAAAGAAATTCTAAGATTAAAAGCAATTTTAAATGATATTTTGGCTAAAAATACTAAGCAAAAGCTTTCTAAAATAGAAAAAGACACCGATAGAGATTTTTTTATGAGTGCGCTAGAGGCTAAAGAATACGGCTTAATCGATAAGGTTTTGGAAAAAAGTTTTAAATAAGGAAAAACATAGCAATGTTAGATGATGATTTATTTGCCGATTTAAATTTAAGTAGTGATCCAACTCCAGCCAAAGAAGCTCCAAAAATTCAAAAAATTAGTGGAGGTGAATTTGAAAAATTTGCAAAGTCTATTTTGACTGAGCTTGTGAAAGATAATGTACCTCCAACGCCGACTAATTACGGAGTTTATTTTCAAAAAATGCTTGAAGAACGTCCGGTAGCTTTTAAGAAAAAAGTTAGTGAGATTATGGAATTTGAGCAAAATGATGATGGTATCAAACGTGCAAATATAGAGCAAGAAATCAAAAAAAGTTTTAGTTCTACTTCGGCATTGTTGCAATACATTGCTATGATTTATAGGCATCTTGAAACAGTTAAAGATATGCTAAGAAGACGTAATTCAGAACTTGCAATTAGCACAGGAAATTTAGCAGTATCTAATGTGATTCACGCGCTTGAAGCAGATCTTTCAAGATTTTCTAGTATTTTAGATAAATATTCAGATGAGATTAAAGAAAATTTTGATGAGGTTAGACAAACTTATAAACATATAGAAGAGCAAAGTGATTTTGACTCTAAATTTGGAGTTTATAATAAAAAATATTTTTTAGAAAATTTAGAAAAAAGCATTGAAAGCAATGCAAAATATAATTATCATACTTCCTTAATATTTTTTAGAGTAAAAGAAGAAATTCTTGAGCAAACTTATACTCAAAAAGAAAAAAATGCTTTTTTAAAAGGCGTGTGTAGAATTTTTAGTAAAAATGTCTCTTCAAGTGATATAGTTGCTCATTGTGGAAACAATATTTTTGCTATGATGATTTCTCATACAAATTTAGAAAAAGCACAAGAAATATGCAATAAAATTTTAGAATCTTTAGAAAATTCAAATTTTTTCCTAGCAGATAAAGAAATAGATGTAGATGTTGAAGTGGCTATAAGTGCTGTTAATCAAGATAGCAAGGGTGAAGAATTAATAGAAAAATGCATTGAAGCTTTAAAAGATTCAGGAAAAAATTTAGAACCCTTTATAATAGTGGAAAAAGAAAAATGATAAGAAAGATAATTACCTATCCGAATCCAAGATTATTTTTAGAGTCAAAAAAAGTAGAAAATTTTGATAAAGATTTACATATACTTTTAGATGATATGTATGAAACAATGATAGCCAATAAGGGCGTAGGTTTAGCTGCTATTCAAGTTGATGTGCCAATTAGAGCTTTGCTTGTAGATATTGGTGATGAAGAAGGTGAGCAAAAAGAAGATAAGCAAACTCTTTTAGAAATTATTAATCCCATTATAACACCTTTAGATGATGAAAAAATTTCTTGCAACGAGGGTTGTTTAAGCATACCAGGTTTTTATGAAGATGTAATGCGCTATAAAAATATACAACTTGATTATCAAGATAGATTTGGCAAGCCACAAAGTTTACAAGCGCATGATTTTTTAGCAGTGGCTATTCAACATGAAGTTGATCATCTTGATGGACATTTATTTATAGAAAAACTTTCTTTTTTAAAACGCCAAAAATTTGATAAAGACTTTAAGAAAAAATCCAAAAAGAACAAATGAAAAAACTAAAATGTGCAAGTTTTTCTACAGAGCTTGATATTATCGATGTAGAATCAACTTTCACAAGAGGTTTGCCAGGTTTTAGTATAGTAGGCCTTGCAAATTCTACTATCAAAGAAAGCACAGAAAGAGTTAAGGCAACTTTACTAAGTCAAAATTTCAATTTCCCAGCTCAAAAAATCACTATCAATCTTAGTCCATCAGATATCCCTAAAAATGGCTCTCATTTTGATTTGGCTATTGCGATTTTGATTTTATTTCAAAAAGAAAATTTAGATGACTTTTTTGTTTTTGGAGAACTTGGATTAGATGGAAGTATAAAAAGTACTGCTAGTTTATTTTCTATCTTACTTTTTTTAAGTGCAAAAGTACAAAATGCCAAAGTAGTGGTACCAAAAGTCATAGCACAAAAAGCTTCGATGATATCTAACTTAACAATCTATGCTTTGGAAAATTTAGTTCAAGCTATGGATTTTTTTAAAGAAAAAAATTATGAGAATTATCATATAAATAATGCTCATCCTTTGTTTGAAAATGCCATAGAAATTAATAATCAAAAATATATAAAAAATTCTATTTATCCTTATGATTTTAAAGAAGTTAAGGGTCAAGAAAATGCTAAATTTGCTTGTATAATAGCAGCTTTGGGTATGCATAATATTTTATTTGAAGGTAGTCCAGGTAGTGGTAAAAGTATGTGTGCTAAAAGACTTCCTTTCATCATGCCACCACAAAGTTTGAAAGAAATTTTAGCCCAAAATGCCTATAAGTCATTAAACTCTTTAGATGATGATTTTAGTGCTAGTAGGGTTTTTAGAAGTCCTCATCATACAAGCACTAGAGCTAGTATTTTTGGCGGAGGAACTAAAAATGCTAAGATAGGAGAAATAGCACTTGCAAATGGAGGAGTTTTGTTTTTTGATGAGTTTCCTCATTTTTCAAAACAAATCATAGAAAGTTTAAGAGAGCCGCTAGAGGATTTTAAAATTCTTATTTCAAGAGTTAATACCAAAGTGATTTATGAAACTAAATTTTTATTTGCTTGTGCGCAAAATCCTTGTCCTTGTGGAAATTTATTTTCTAAAAGTCTTACATGTCGTTGCCAAGAGATAGAAATTAAAAAATATAAAAATAAAATTTCATCTCCTATTTTAGATAGAATTGATCTTTATGTAGCTATGGATGAGATTTCACATGAAGATAAAACAAGTTTAAGCTCTGAACAAATGAGTGAAATGGTTTTTAAAGGATTTTTATTTCAAAAGCAAAGAAAACAAGAAGAATTTAATGCTAAATTAAATGATGAACAGCTGAAACAATTTTGTATTTTAGATTCTACTGCGAATGAAATTTTACAAAAGGCTATAAATTCATATAATCTTTCTCAAAGAGGGGTAAATAAAACCATAAAAGTAGCAAGAACCATTGCAGATTTAGAGCAAAGTGAGTTGATTTTAAAAACTCATATTTTAAAAGCGTTAAGTTTTAGAATGAGAACTACATAGGAGAAAAAATGGATAACAAAAGTGTGGCGATCTTTATTGATGCAGAAAATATTCCTTCAAAATATGCAAAATCAATTTTTGATATCGCTTCTGATTATGGAGAAATCGTTATAAAACGAATTTATGGAGATTGGACACAAAAAAATATACAAAATTGGAAAGAACAAATCGCACAATATTCTATCATCGCTATGCAACAATTTAATTTTATAGCTAATAAAAACTCAAGTGATATGTACTTAATCACTGAGATTATGAGTTTTTTTTATGAAAAAGATATTGATATTTTTGTCATTGTTTCAAGCGATAGTGATTATACTAGTTTAATTCAAAGACTTAAAGAGGGTAAAAAGCAAGTTATAGGTATGGGTTTAAAACAAGCTGTAAAATCTTATGTGAATTCTTTTAGTGAATTTTTTTATTTAGATCAAGATGAATCCAAAGAAAAAATATTAAGCACTAAAGAATATATCAAAGATTTAATCAATATCACAGAAGCCTTAATAGAAGAAAAAGGCCGTGCTGAATATGCTCAAATTCGCACTAATATGAATAGAAAACACGCAAATTTTATCCCTCAAAATTTTGGTTTTAAAAATTTTAGAGCTTTAGTAAAAGAGTTTTTACCACAAATGAAACAATTTAAAGAAGGTAATGAAAAAAATATTTATTTTCTTATTGAAAAAACAAAGGCTTAAAAATGGAAAATATCTTGATAGCCTTTTTAGTTGTCGTAATTTTAGCTTTTATATGGTATGTGTTTAAAAGCCAAAAAGAAAAAGCAAAATTGGAGTTTTTAGACCAAAACAATATAGCATTGCAAAATCAACTTACTAATTTAGAGCTTGAAAAAACTACACTTATGGAAAAAAATTCCAAACTTTTAGATGAAAAAATATTATATTTATCTAAAAATGAAGCTTTAGAAGCAAAATTAGCTCAAAAAGAACAAACCCAGCAAGAACTTTTAAATATACATTTAAAAGAGCGTGCGAACTTAAAAGAAGAATACACTCAAACTTTAATAAAACTAGAAGAAAAATACAAGCAAGGTTTAGCAGAATTAAAACAAGAATTAGAGCAAAATTTACAAAAACAAAATGCTAATATTTTAAGCCAAAACAAACTTATGCTCAATGAAGATACAAAAAAAATCTTAGAAGAAATTTTCTTGCCTGTGAAAAAAAGTGTTAAAGAATACAGTGAAAAACTTAGCCAAAATGAAGTTAGCATTAAAACACAAATCGATCATATGTTTAAATTTAGTCAAAATATAACAGAAAACGCAGATAAACTAGCTAAAATTTTAAAGGGTGATAAAAAAATTCGTGGCAATTTTGCAGAATTGCAACTAAAATCTGTTTTAGAAAATAGTGGTTTGGTAGAGGGCGTGCAGTATAAATTGCAAGAGAGATTTCAAGATGAGGGTAAAACCTATATTCCTGATGCGGTAGTATTTTTAGATAAACAAAAAAGTATAATCATAGATGCAAAATTTTCTCTACCAAGTGATTTTGCTTTTGAAGATATTAGTCAAAACACCTGTCTTGATCTAGCTTATAATCTAAAATCAAGAATTGATGAGTTAGCTAAAAAGCCTTATACGCAGTATGATAAACACACTTATGAGTTTGTTTTGCTTTTTATACCTTATCAAAATATCTTAGATTTGATTTTAAATGTAGATCTTGAAATTTATCAATACGCTTATAAAAAAAAGGTTTATTTAACCACACCAAACACTCTTTTTATGGCACTAAATACGATAAATATTTCATGGAAAAATATACAAAGTAATGAAAATATCTTAAAAGCTTTTGATGAGCTTGGCAAATTTCATGATAAATTTGCAGGTGTTTTAGATGATTTTGAAAAAATCAAAGAAAACATCAAAAGATTAAATACAAATGTAGATAATATGCAAACAAAACTTACTCATGGAAGTGGAAATATCGCTTCAAGAGTGATAAAGCTTAAAGAGCTAGGCGCTAAAACCCAAAAGCTTATAAAATGTGAGATGAGTGATGAAAGCAGTATTTAAAGATAATGTTTCTTATGAAAAAGAGCTTGTTGAAAAAGGTTTGAATGAGTTTTTAATGATGGAAAATGCAGGTATAGAGCTTGCAAATTTGATTAAGAAAAAAAGTAAAAACATAAAAAATGCTAAAATTTTATTTTTGCTTGGTACTGGTGGAAATGGAGCTGATGGACTTGTGGCCATTAGACACTTAAAAAAAGCTTTTGCTTATACTGTGCCATATAAAAAAAGTACAGTGTTTACCAAGCAAGAGCAAATTTTAAAAAATATAGGTTTTAATTTCTTAAAAAAAGAACCTAAATTTAAAGATTTTGACATTATAGTTGATTGTGTTTTTGGAAGTGGTTTAAATAAAGCTTTAGATGAAAATTTACAAAGAATTTTTAAAAAAATTGCTAAAAGCAAAGCTTTAAAAATAGCTTGTGATATTCCTAGCGGGCTTGGACAAGAACTATGTTTTAAGGCTGATTATACTCTTTGCATGGGGGTAATTAAAGAAATTTTATTAGAAGATTTCGCAAAAGAATTTGTAGGTAAAATTAAAATTGCGAATTTGGGTTTAAAACCTTATATGCAAAATACTTCAAGCTTTTTACTAGAAAAAAAAGATTTAAAACTCATTACAAAAAAGGCTAACTCAAATAAAGGTGATTTTGGCCATGTTTATATTTTTGCCAATAAAAGCGCGGGTACTTTAGCTGGACTTGGTGCTTTAGGGTTTGGAGCGGGGCTTGTGTCTTTAGTGGCTAAAGAAAGCTTTTCGCCTTTGATTATGCTAAAAGATGATATTGAAGGCAAAATAAATGCAGCTGCTATAGGTATGGGGCTTGATGATTTAAGTATTTTAAAAGATGAAAGATTAAAAAACATTCCTTTAGTCTTAGATGCAAATTGCTTTCAAAGTGAAAATTTGCTTTCATATCTTAATAGAGAAGATGTTGTTTTAACCCCTCATCCTAAAGAGTTTTCTATGCTTTTAAAACTTTGTTTTAATGAGGATGTAAGTGTAGAAGAAATTCAAAACAAACGCTTTTTTTATGCAAGAAAATTTAGTTCTAAATTCCAATGTGCTTTGGTGTTAAAAGGGGCTAATCCCATCATCGTTCAAAAAGAAAAACTTTTTGTAGTAAATTGTGGCAATGAAGCTTTGGCAAAAGGTGGAAGTGGGGATGTGCTAAGTGGCATGATAACAGCTTTACTTGGAGTTAAATTTAATGCTTTAGAAGCTGCTAAAAATGCAGTATTAGCCCATGCTTTGGTGGCTAAAAATTATAAGAAAAATAAAATTAGTTTTGATGCTTTAAAATTAATAAAGGGGTTAAAATGCTTATAAAATTAGCAGTTTTATTTAGTGGTAATGGAAGTAATTTGGAAAATATTTTAGAAAAATTACATAAAAAAACTTTTGGTAAAAATACCTTTGAAGTGGTTTTGTGTGTATGCAATAAAAAAGAAGCTTATGGCATACAAAGAGCTTTAAAATATAACCTTGATACTAAAATCATAGAACATGAAAAATTTACTTCAAGAGAAGAATTTGACGCAGAATTAGTAAAAATTATAAAAGAAAGTCAAGCAGATTTGACCATCTTAGCAGGATTTATGCGAATTTTAAGTCCTATTTTCACTCAAAATATAAAAGCTATTAATCTTCATCCTTCTTTGCTTCCTTTATTCAAAGGTGCTCATGCTATCAAAGAAAGCTATGAAAGTGATATGAAAGTAGCAGGCATTAGCGTGCATTGGGTTAATGAAGAGCTTGATGGTGGTAAAATCATTGCACAAAAGGCGTTTGAAAAAGCTAATTTAAACTTTGAAGAATTTGAAGATAAAATCCACCAGCTCGAACATACACTTTTGCCTGAAACCATTGTAAAAATTTTTGAAAATGATTAATTTTTCATCATTATAATTACGCTTTTGTTTAAGGAAAGTAAATGTTTGAATGGATTTTTAGTGTAGATGCTTGGGTGGTATTGCTTACTCTTACAGCTTTGGAGATTGTACTAGGTATTGATAATATCATTTTTCTAGCGATTTTAGTTTCTAAATTACCACCAGAACATAGAGATAAGGGTAGAATTCTAGGTCTTGCTTTTGCGATGATTACTAGAATTTTATTGTTATTGTCTTTATTTTGGGTGATGAAACTTGTCACACCTTTATTTAGTATATTGGGTAATGAAATTTCAGGTAGAGATTTGGTGCTTTTGCTTGGAGGTTTGTTTTTAATAGTTAAGTCTATTAAGGAAATTAAAGAAAGTATAATGCACCAAGAGGAAAGTCAAAGTAATATAAAAATTAGTAATAAGCTTTGGGTTGTAGTTGCTGAAATAGCTGTGATAGACATAGTATTTTCTCTTGATAGTGTTATTACTGCTGTGGGCATTGCTCAAGATATAGAGATTATGATTATTGCTGTGATTATTGCAGTTTTAGTTATGCTTTTTGCCTCTAAACCAATTGCAGATTTTGTAGAAAAATATCCAAGCATTAAAATCTTAGCCTTGGCATTTTTAGTAATGATAGGCTTTGTTTTAGTATGTGAAAGTTTTGATATCCATATAGATAAAGCATATATTTATACAGCTATGGCTTTTTCTTTGATAGTAGAAATTTTAAACATCATTTCACAAAAAAAACAAACAGACAATTCTTAAAATATTTAGCATTTTTTATGCTAAATATTTTTTTATCTTGACTTTTAATATTTTTTTATGTAAAATAACGCTTTATTTTTGTACATCGGGGTGTAGCGCAGTCTGGTTAGCGCACTTGGTTTGGGACCAAGGGGCCGAAGGTTCGAATCCTTTCACCCCGACCATTTTTATAAATGGTGAGTGTAGCTCAGTCGGTTAGAGCATCAGATTGTGGTCCTGAGGGTCGTGGGTTCGATTCCCATCACTCACCCCATCAGCGCTCGTAGCTCAACTGGATAGAGCGACAGACTTCGGATCTGTAGGTTATGGGTTCGATTCCTATCGGGCGCACCATAAGCCTATTGTTACTTTTATTTTTATGCGCTCATAGCTCAGCTGGATAGAGCAACGGCCTTCTAAGCCGTAGGTCAGAGGTTCGAATCCTCTTGAGCGTACCACTTTTGCGGATGTGGTGAAATTGGCAGACACGCCAGACTTAGGATCTGGTGCAGCAATGCGTGAAGGTTCAAGTCCTTTCATCCGCACCACTACTTTAAAATCCTTTTAAGCATTTAAAGTTTTACAATTCATCTTAATCATATTTATAACAATAAGTTAAATTTATAATATTATAAAATAGGAAGATGTCATGATAAATACATATCAAGTTAAAATTATCGAAAATTTTTGCAAGGATAAATTTAAAAAAGATACAAGAACAAAAGATTTTTTTCATACCTTTTTGGCTCAAAATTTAGAAATTTATACCAATATAGAAGATCAAAAGTATGCCAAAGATACAATATTAATATATAAAATTTTTGATATATGTATTATATGTATAAAAGATGGAGTCTCTGTAAGTCAAGAGTATTGTCAATTTAAAAAAGGTGTGATAGATCATATAGTTGTATATATTGATGAAAACATGAATGATGGTAAAATATCGCAACTATTAAGAGGTAGTTCTACATTAAAAATAGATAAATCAAATTGTTATGATAATCCAGATATTAAAGTTGTGTTTTCAGAAAAAGGCTTTTTGTTTCAGGCTAGATTTAATAATTGTGAAAGTAAATTTAACGATACAATGACTATGTTTGCGCTTTCTTTGGCTTATCGTGAGAAAATGGAGTATTATTTGAATTTAACTTCAAGCATTATAGATAAAGAAAATTATCATGATGTTATTGATATTAAAAAAGATTTTTATGTTTTTAATCTAAAGTATTTTTTTAGTAATCCAGTGCACTATAACTACCAACAAAAACATGCAATATGGAAAATTATATTTCAATATTACAATATTTTAGAGCAACATCAAGAACTTAAAATCCAGATAGAAAATCTTGTTGATATTTTACATATTGAACAAAATCAAGAAGAAGATAAAAAGGAAAAAATAAAAGAGAATAAAAGAAAAAAAATCGAAATGATTTTTTTGATTATCGGTGGTTTTGTTACTTTAGCTTCGTTAGTTAGTGCATACAAAGACGCTATGGAACTATTTGGTTAAAACCGTATATTGTTTTGGCAAAACAAGTGTTTTAACTTTATGGTTAAATATGTTTTATGCAAAAATTTAAAAGCCTTGCTAAAATTTTTGGAGTTTTTTATCCTCTTATATCTCTTATTCTAT
>NZ_JANQCW010000020.1:0-29430 GCF_024723635.1 Campylobacter sp. W0066.1
AAAAGAAGTTAAACCCATCAAGGGTTTAACTTTACCCAATATAAGATTTTAAACAAACCCCATCAACGCTTAACTCGTAAGCTTTTTTTAGATTGTTTTTAAAAGTATCAAGCAAAAATAAAATTTTAGAATCAAACATATAAAACTCAGCCATTTTTGAAGCAATTTTTGCCAAATTCTCATCTTCTATTAAAATATATTTAGCACCTAATGCATTTGAAAGTAAAATTTCTTCTTCATTCTTAGCATATATAGCAAAGTCTATTTTTTCCTCTTTTGCACTTTTTATATTTTGCTCATTATAGTTAAAACAATTTACATTTGTTTTGATAAAAATATTTTCATAATGACTAAATTTTTGCATATTTATCAAAGGATGTCCAAAAATCAACATATTTTTTCCTTTATCTTTAAAAGACAGTAATTCCTAAAGCCTTGATTAAAAATTTTATAATCCTTTAATCCTTGTAATTCATCATAAACCTCACTACCTTTATAAAGCAAAAACAAAGTATTTTCATCATAAAAACCATTTGAAATTTCTACTAAAGGTTTTATATCCATCAAAGCTCTTGAAGTGATTAAATCTACTTTAAAAGGTAGATAGTTTTGTAATTTTTCTTTTATGATATTTATATTTATCAAATTAAGTTCAGTTTTAACCACCCTTAAAAACGAAGCTTTTTTAGCACTAGGCTCAAAAAGAAAAAATTCACTATCTTGCAAAATACAAGCTAAAAATAATGCAGGAAAACCAGCTCCGCTTCCAATATCAATGATCTTTTTTTTATCAGTCAAATCATAAAAGTCTAAAATTTTAACACTATCAATAATATTATCATCTATGTTTTCAAGATGAGTTAAATTATGCACAACATTAAATTTTTCTAATAACTCTTTATAGAGCGTGATTTTTTTAAAAAAATCATCTTTATTTGCAAAATCTTTTAAAAAATTTAATTGCTCTTCATATTTTTTCAATTTAAATGTCCCATTTGTGTGTATTTGATTTCTAAATAATCTTTGTTAAAACGATTTGCCTTTATCAAAATAGGTACCCTTAAATTAATTTTTTCTTTTAATGAATTTAGTTTTTCAGGATTATTAGTCAAAAGATTAATTTTAGAAATCTTATAATGTTTGAGTATAAAATCTACTATTTCATAACTGCGCTCATCTGCTTTAAAACCTAATTGATGATTTGCCTCTATGGTGTTAAAACCCTTATCTTGCAAAGCATAAGCGTTAATTTTATTAAAAAGTCCTATACCTCTTCCTTCTTGTCTTAGATAAATTACCATACCACCATGCTCTTGGATATATTTTAAAGAAAAGTCAAGTTGCTCTCCACAATCACACTTTAAACTTCCCAAAACATCACCCGTTAAACATTCTGAATGGATTCTAATATTAACTTCTTTATCTAATTTTCCTTTAAAAATACAAAGGTGTTCTTTATCGTTTTCTTTAAAACTTTGTATATTAAATTCTCCAAAACGAGTGGGAAGTTTTGCTATTTCAGAAATTTGAATAGTCATTATTTTACTTTACCTTTTTATAAAAAATATGCTAGAATTTAAGCAATTTTAACAAACAAAAAGGAAATTTATGTTTAAACGCTTTAGAAGATTAAGACTTAATGAGAATATTAGAAGCCTAGTAAAAGAAAATACCTTAAATTTAGATGATTTAATCTATCCACTTTTTGTTATTAATGGCACTAATATTAAAAATGAAATCACGTCTATGCCAGGTGTGTTTCAAATGAGCTTAGATGAAATTTTAAAAGAATGCGAAGAGTTGGTTAATCTTGGTATTAAAGCGATTATTTTATTTGGTGTGTTGGAAAGTTCTAAAAAAGATAGCTGTGGTAGTGATGCATTGAGCGATGATGGTTTGATAGCTACAAGTCTAAGAGCTATTAAGGCAAAATTTCCTGATTTAGTAGTGATTACTGATCTTTGTTTTTGTGAGTATACTGATCATGGTCATTGTGGCATTATTGATCCAAAAAGCAAAAGCGTGGATAATGATTTAACTTTAGAAATTTCAGCTAAACAAGCTCTAATTCATGCCAAAAACGGTGCTGATATGATAGCACCAAGCGGTATGATGGATGGTATTATTGAAACTTTAAGAAAAACCTTAGATGAAAATGGTTTTGAAAATTTACCTATTATGGCTTATTCTACTAAATTTGCTTCAGCTTATTATGGGCCTTTTAGAGATGTGGCTGATTCTGCTCCAAGCTATGGAGATAGAAAAACCTATCAAATGGATTTTGCCAATGGTAAAGAAGCCTTGTGTGAAAGTTTAGAAGATGAAAAACAAGGTGTTGATATTTTGATGGTTAAACCAGCACTTGCGTATTTAGATGTAGTTAAAGATATAGCAAATCACTCTAAGCTTCCACTTTGTGTATATAATGTAAGTGGAGAATATGCTTTATTAAAAGCGGGTCAAAAAGCAGGTGTGATTGACTATGAAAAAATAGTGCTTGAAACTATGCTTGCTTTTAAAAGAGCAGGAGCTAAGCTTATTATAACTTATCATGCAAAAGAAATTGCAAAATTATTAAACAAGGAGTAAGATTGAATAGTCTAAGTAAAAAAAGTTCCCAAGATATTATCAACGAATTATCAAGCCATTTAGGTATAGAAAAACACAATCAAACTATATTTCATCTCACCCATATTAATGAAAAAGAAAAAAAATTAAGTCTAAAAAATGGATATGAATTAGCACCTGAGCCATGGTTTATAGTAGATGAAAATGATGATGTTAAAACCATGTTTTCCGTAAAAACCTTAATTGAGTTTTTACAAAATGCCAAAGAAATGCAAAAAGATAATTTTGAACTTAAATTAGAAAAGGCTATTTATCAACAAATTCCTATTGATTTTAACGATGTTTGGACAGTTGCTATGGATGAAATTAAACATCAAGTTGCTAAAGGTGTAAAAGAAGTAAATATTGATTTAGATCAATTAATTAGTAATATTCATATAAAACATCCTAATTTATTTATTGATATGAAAGAAATGATGCAAAAGGTAAAACAAAATGAAAGATTATAAAAGCTTTGTCAAATACTCTAAAGCAGGACCTAGATACACTTCTTATCCTACTGCAGTAGAATTTAACACTCAATTTAAATATGAAGATTATATACAAATTTTAAAAGATCAAAAAGCACAATTGTCTTTGTACTTTCATTTGCCTTTTTGTAGAAGTGCTTGTTATTTTTGTGGTTGTAATGTAATATATACCGCTAAAGAAGAAAGCAAAGAAAGATATTTAAACTATCTTTTTAAAGAGCTTGATCTTTTAGCAAATATCATCGATACTCAAAGAGAAGTAGCTCAAATGCATTTTGGTGGTGGTACACCTACGTTCTTTTGCGCTAAACAATTACAAAGTTTGATTTTAAAAATAAAAAGCATTTTTCCAAATTTTACCCAAGATAGCGAAGTAAGTTGTGAGATTGATCCTAGATTTTTAAACGAAGAACAAGCTGATGTTTTAATCCAAAATGGTTTTAATCGTATTAGTTTTGGTGTGCAAGATTTTGACGAAAAAGTTCAAAAGGAGATTCATAGAATTCAACCTTTTGAATTAACCAAAAATGCAGTAGATATGGTAAGAAAAAAGGGAATTAACTCAGTAAATATGGACTTAATCTATGGTCTTCCTTATCAAAGCCTAGAAAGTTTTAAGCAAACTTTAGAAAAAGCATTGCTAATCAATCCTGATCGTTTTGCTATTTTTAACTATGCACATGTGCCTTGGCTTAAAAAAAATATGAGAAAATTTGATGAAAGTACACTGCCAAGCCCTGATGTAAAACTTCAGATTTTAGAATACTGTGAAAAATTTTTAACTCAAAATGGTTATAAAATGATAGGAATGGATCATTTCGCAAAACCACAAGATGAACTTTTTAAAGCTTTAGAAAATGGTAGCTTGCATAGAAATTTCCAAGGCTATACCACCAAAGGTGGAACTGATTTAATTGGTATTGGCTTAACAAGTATAGGTGAAGGACAAAGACATTATATGCAAAATTTCAAAGACATGCCAAGTTATGAAAAAGCTATTGATGAGGGTAGACTACCTTGTGAAAAAGGCATTATGCTTGATGATGATGATGAATTAAGAAAAGCTGTTATTATGGAACTTATGAGTAATTTTGCCCTTAATATAAAAAATATAGAAAATAAATTTAAGATTGATTTTTTTGAGTATTTTAAACAAGATTTAAAAGAACTTGAAGAGCTTAGCGAATTTGTTACTATAGATGAAAATTATATCAAAGTTAATGAAACAGGAGTACTTTTAATACGTAATATTGCTATGTGTTTTGATAAATATTTAAAACGCATTAGCGAAGATAAAAAAGTATTTTCTAAAACGGTTTAATATGTTAAATGTTAATGAAATTTCTAATGCCTGCGTAAAATGTGGCAAATGCATACCAGTTTGCACTATACATGAGATAAACCGCGATGAGAGCACTTCTCCTCGTGGTTTTTTAGATTTAATTAGTGCTTATGAAAACCAAGAACTAGAACTTGATAAAAATCTTAAAAAAACTTTTGAATCGTGTTTTTTATGCACAAATTGCGTTGAAGTTTGCCCAAGTCATTTAAGAGTAGATAGTGCTATTGAAAAAGTACGCTTTGATATAGCTCAAAAATTTGGCATAGCATGGTATAAAAAACTTGCTTTCTTTTTTTTAAGACACAGAAAGATTTTAGATATCCTAGCAAGATTGGGCTATGTTTTTCAAAGTTGTGCCTTTAGCTTGCAAGATAAAAATTTAGGAATGAAAGCTAAATTTAGCCTACCTTTAATCAAAAAAGATCGTTTGCTTCCTTCTTTAGCTAAGAAAAGTTTTTTAACCTCTAATCCTGATTTTATAAGCAATCAAGGTGAAAAAACCATAGGTCTTTTTATAGGGTGTTTGTCTAATTATTCTTACACTAATACAGGTTTTGCTTTGCTTGAAATTTGTAAGCATCTTAAAATCAATGTGGATTTATTAAAAGATCAATCTTGTTGTGGCGCTCCTCATTATTTTACCGGAGATTTTAGCAGTGTAGAAAACTTAGCTAAAAAAAATATCATTTATTTTGAAGAAAAATTAAAAACACTAGATTATATTATTATCCCAGAAGCAACCTGCTCTGCGATGATTAATATAGACTATGAACATTTTTTTCATATGCAAAATGATGAAGAATGGGCAATAAGAGCTAAAAATATTTCTAGTAAAATACTACTTGCAACAAAATATTTTTACGAATACACTAATTTAGAAGAACTTTTAAAAACAAAGAAAAAAATAAATACAAAAATTGCATATCATGATCCTTGCCATGCAAGAAAAATGCAAGGGGTTTTTAAAGAACCAAGAGCCCTGCTAAAACAAAATTATGCTTTTAAAGAACTTATCAAGTCAAATGAGTGCTGTGGCTTTGGTGGAGTAAGTATGCAAACAGATCACTATGAAAAAGCTTTGCAAGTTGGCACAAAAAAAGCTCAAAACATACAAAAAAGTGATGTAGAAATCATTAGTGCAGAATGCTCAGCTTGTAGAATGCAAATTTCAAATGCATTAGACCATGAAAAAATCTCCACGCAGTTCTTACATCCTTTAGAATTAATAGCAAAATCACTTCAAGATTAAAAGCTAATCTTGATTTTTTATACTTTCAATATTCGATCTATTTTTTTCTATTAAAATTCTATTTTGTTCTATGTTTTCACTATTTTTTTTACACTCATTTTTTAAGATTTCTATATTTTTATATAAAATCTTTATTTTCCTTTCATAGCGATTAATTAGTAAAAACACTATAAATAAAAATAAAATTAAAATAGCCCAGTTCAAAAACGCCATAATTTATCTCTCCTTAGATATATTAGTATTTTTTATCTTAAATTACAATTCTTTTTAAATTAGGGGAAAGTTTGACTAAAATTTCATAATTAATAGTATTGAAAAAATTAGCCATAACATTTGCATCATTCAAAACACAAATTTCATCTTCATCATCCTCACAAGAAAAGCTATCCATAGACATTTTTCCAAGTATTTTTTTGCCATTAGGAAGAAAAAAATCTTTTTTTCCATCATAGCGCAAAAGCCCATCAGCATAACCTAAATCATAAGTTGCTATTTCGATATCTTCTTTTGTGCTATACATTCCACCATAACCAACACTTTGACCTTTTTTTAATACTCTTTGGCTTAATTTTTCAGCCCATAAACTCAAAACCTTAAGCAAATCTTTACTAAAATGCGCATAACCAAATTGTACAAGCCCTACTCTACAATACTCATCATCTTCTAAAGTATTTGCTCTAAATAAGGCTTCAGAATTATGAGAGTGAAACACTAAGTTTTTAGCCTCTTCTTGTAATAAACCATAAATTATTTTTTTAGCATATTGGAATTTTTGTTTTTGCACAAAATAACTTGCATCTATCTCATCGCTTCCTGCAAAATGCATCATCACTCCACGAAGTTGCAAACTATGATTTTTAAACTCATGCAAAGTTTCTTGAATTTCTTCAGGTAAAATTCCATTCCTATGCATATTTGTATCTATAACTAAATGAATTTTGGTATTTTTTTTGAGTTTTTTTATATCATTTTTATCATTTAAAGCATAAATAAATTTTTCACTTTCATTACCATGTGGATGATGAGATAAAATTAAGATATTATCAAAAATATTTTCAAGCTCTTTTGCTTCAGCTTCGTTTTTTACTGCTATAAAATTTATACCTTTTGCTCTAGCTATAGGAGCTAAAAGCTTAGCTCCATGCCCATAAGCATTATCTTTAAAAACACAAATTACTTTTTCATAACCTCCAGCCTTAGAGGCTATTAAATCAAGATTATACTCATAAGCTAAGCGATTAATTTTTATATAAGCCATTATTGTTCAGCTAAAATTTGCATTTTGTCTTCAACCAGCTTAACATAAAGAACTTTTTCTCCTTTAAATTTATAATTAGTACTACGATAATCTTCATAAAATCCTATTCTAAAAATCTTTTCATTTTTTTCATTTGGATAAGGACTTATACTAAGATCTGAAAATTTAATAGTTTTTTCTTCTTTTTTAGCAAAAATTCTTTCTTTATTTTTTGCAAACTGCTCATATGAAAATTTATTTTTATGTTTGAATATATTTTTATCATAAAAAGATAAATATTTTTTAATATCGCTTTTTTGCCAACTATCCTTCCAAGCAAATAAATTTGCTAATAAAATAGCTATTTCTTCATGATTTGCTCTTACCTTATTTTTCTCCTCTGTCATTGCATAAGCTTTTCTATCGGCTACCAATTTATTAAAATCTTCTAGTAAATCATTTTGTACAGCAATACAACCTCTAGTTTTATAAGTGTCTAAACGCGTTCCATCTAAAGGATAACCATGAATCCAAATTCCACCACCTGTTTTACCTAAAGTTTTATCTAAAACATTTGGATAAGTTGTTGCAAAAGCAAATGGTCCATAATATGGATCACCAGGATAAAATTTCTTTCCAAGCTCATAAAAACCTATAGGGGTTTTTAAATCTCCTTCCACTTCTTTATCTCCAGCCAAACCAGTTAAAACATCTTTTTGAATAAATTTCTTTTCTACTTTGCCATTATTATAATGATAAACCCTAATGATTTTATCACTTTTATTAGTTAAAACGATTGCTACATTTTCTTCATAGTAACCAAGGCTAACATTTTTATCTTTTATCTCATCAAGCCAAAAATCTTTCTTGCTTAATTCTTGTTCTAATACCTTTTCAACTGCATTAATACCTTGATTTAAATAAATTTTTGCAAGTTCACTTGCATTTGCAAATACAGCTAAACTAAACAATGCTAATATAATTTTAAACAATTTATACCTTTCTACTAAAATTTAAAACAACAAAGAGCTAATTATAATATTTTTACAATAAATATATTTTTAATTTTTTCCGTGTATAATGTTTATAATTGACTAAAAATATAAAGGAAAATAATGAAAAAAATACTCAGCTTAGCTCTTTTAAGCACTTTTACCTTAGCTAACAACATCACTGTAAATGATCCCTATGTAAGACAAACTCCACCAAATTCTAAAACCACAGCCTTTTTTTTAGAACTTAAAAATAATTCCAATCAAGACATAAAACTCATCAAAGCCCAAAGCTCATTAAGTGATACAACTGAAATTCACGATCATATCATGGAAAATGGTAAAAAAATGATGGTACAAATCCCTCAAATTACTATAAAAGCTAATTCAAGCGCTGAACTTAAACCAGGTGGCATGCATATTATGGTTTTAAATCTTAAAGAAAATATCACACCTCAAACCAAAGCTAATTTAACACTTTATTTTGATGATAATAGCACAATCAAACTAAAAGATATCAAGTCAAGAAGCATTAAAAAATAATGAAAAATCTACTTGTCTTTGCCCTAGCTATAGTCTTTGCTATATGCGGGGCTTATTTTTATACTAATTCATCAAATACCGGAAAAAAAAGAGAGTTAATCACCACTCTAACGCCTTTAGCATGCGATCTAAATACCCAAGAGTGTGAGTATAATTTTAAAGATAAAAAGGTATTAGTAAATTTAAATCCAAAGCCTATAGCCGCATTAAACGAGCTTGATTTAAACATTACCAATTTAGGTGAGTTTAAAAAACTTAATGCTAGAGTTTATGGGCTTAATATGTATATGGGAGATATTGTTCCACAATTTAAAAAAATCAACAACACTTATCATGCTAAATTAGTTTTAAGTTCTTGCACACTAGATGTGATGCGTTTTAGAATAGAACTTTTTGATGATGAAACTCCGCTAGATTTTTATTTTGACTTTGATGTAAAAAGGTAAAATATGAAAAAAATAAATATTTTTTTATTAATTGTGGTAATTTTTGGGGTGTTTTTTATATCTGTGCAGTATTTTGAAAATAACAAATACAATTTTCACTTAAATTCCGAAAAAGGCATGCTTAGTTTAAAAGATTTTATCGGTAAAAAATTAATTGTATATTTTGGCTATACATATTGTCCCGATGTTTGCCCTAGTGAGCTTGCATTGATTGCTAATGTTTTAGAAAAAATGCCAAATAAAGAAAAAGCTCATGTGATATTTATCTCACTAGATCCAGCAAGAGATAGCAATCTAACTCAAACTAGTCAATGGGTAAAATATTTTTATCCAAATTCTACTGCTTTAGTTGCCAAAGATGAAAAAGAATTAGAAAAAGTTACTAAAAATTATGGCGTGGTATATGAAAAAATCAATCTTAAAGATTCTGCTATGGGATATTCTATAGCACATAGTGGCGAATTTTATCTGATTGATGAAAATGGAAAATTTATTAAAACCATAAAAGATATTAGCTATGAAAGCTTTTTTAATGAAATTCAAAAATTCTTAAACGAATAAATTTTTACAATTTATTCGTTTCTTAAAGTATCTAAAATATCTACTTGAGTTGCTTTTTTGGCAGGATAATAAGAAGATAAACTTACAATCACAATAGCACCAAAAAGTGTAGCGCAAAAATCAACAAAAGAAAGTTCTAAAGGCAATTTACTCATACCATAAACATCACTTGGCAATGAAATAATGTCAAAATTTCCAAGCACCCACAAAGCTATAGCTGCAAGAATCACACCTGCTATAATGCCGCTTCCACCTATTAAAAAACCTAAAGAAAAAAAGGTTTTTTTAATCTCTAATTTACTAGCGCCCAAAGAAAGCAATAAAGCTATTTCACTGCGCCTATTCATCACTATCATTAATAAAGAACTTACTATATTTAAACTTGCAACCAAAATAATCAACATTAATACTATAAACAAAGCCCTTTTTTCTAAAGCAAGCGCTGCGAAAAAATTCCCATTTTGTTCCCACCAACCTATGCTAGCATATCTTGCACCTAAAAAAGTTTCAATTTGCTTAATATCCTCAAAGGGTTTATTTGAATACACATGCACTCCATCATAACTTCCTTGGGGATATGATAAAATTTTAGCTAAGGCTTTAGCATCTGTATACATATAAGCTTTATCATAGGCTAATAATCCTGAAGAAAAATCAGCCTTAACATCAAATCTTTTAACCTGCGGGATAAGCGAAAGCCCGCTTGCATTTAGATTTGAAAAAATTAAAGTAATTTTTTCATTATAATCAAGTCCAAAATCATCCTTTAAACCCTTGCCGATTAAAATATCAAAATTATCTAATTTTTTATTTTCTAAAGCTTGTGCTATGACTTCATTAATTTTTTTTTCATCTTTAAAATTAACCCCAAAAAGCATACCACCTTCTAATTTTAAATCATTTCTTGCTATAACTTGAGTAGCAATATAAGGACTAAATAATAAATTTGGAAATTTAGCTCTTAATTCTTGTAATAATTTATCATCCACACTTGCTCCAAAACGTGGCAATATAGTGATAGGATAATTCATCGTAAAAAGTTTTCTCTCAAATTCTTTATCAAAACCATTCATAATAGCCATTGCAACTAAAAGCACGCAAAGCCCTATGCTTACACCTAAAAAGGCTAAAATTTTTGAAAGCATGATAAAGGGTTGATCTTTATCAAAACGCAAATATTTAAATAATAAATAACGAGGGATACTTTTTTGCATTTTATACTCTTAATATTTTTTTAAGTATTTTAACTTGATTTTTATAAAAGCTAGCTTTGTATTTATTTAAGATAATATACAAAGGCGCTATTATCGTGAAATTCAACTATAAATCTTAAAGGCAAAATTCTCACATAAGTTTCACTTTGTGCGCTTGCTTGTTCACTTTTTACAAAATCTTTTACATCTATTTTTGAATTAAAAAAGCAATCAATTAAATCATTTTTATGAGCATTTAAAAAGTTAAATTTATCTAACTTTGTCATTTGCTCTTCATCTACCATACCAAAATCATTGCGTATTAAAGATTTTAAATCACTTGGTGTATATACCAACTCACAAGCATATTCTAAATTCTTTTTTTTGCTTTTAGTCATAGCTATAGAAATAGTTTCATTTTGATGATAAAGGATAAAATTTTTATTAGAGAGTTCTGCCCAAAATATAAATTCATCTTGGGCAGTGGCATTAAAAATTATAAGGATTAATAAGCAAACAATTCTTTCCACTTGTCAGCATCGATTTTAAGTTCTACATTTACTCTATAAAGACCATCTTTAAAATCTTGATCAACCACACTTGCATTTTTAATCAAACCATTTACCTGCGCTGTGATAGTTGAACTTTTAAGCATTGCATCTTTTACTGTATCTTTACCATTAACTCTTACACCATATAACTTACTAGCTAATTGTCTATAAGCATCAGTGATTGCTGCTCTTTTAGCCAAAGCTAAAGCTTGACCAACAGAAACTGTATTTAAAGGAGCAATACCCTCACCCACTGCTGTAAAAGTTAGATCATTGTCTGTACTTGTATCATTTGCAAGCATTTTTTCTTCTCTAATGATATTACGCACATCATCTTTGTCTACTTTTTGAACCACAACATCAGAACTTGCAGCTTGAGCAGCTTGAGTTTGATTTGGATTCACACCTCTTTGATCTAGCGCACATGCACTAAAACCCAAAGCCAAACAAAACATAAAAACAACTTTTTTCATTTTTTACACCTTCAATTTATTTGATTTTATTAAAACAGCAAAAAGCATTCCAAAAATTTTACTATTCTAAATTTAAATCCATATTAGTCTCAGCATCTAATTCCTCATCTTCTTCTTTAGGACATTTAGCAATACTTACAACCTCATCATTTTCAACATTAACAACAATTACACCACTTGTATTTCTACCTGCTTTTCTAATACTTTGCATATCAACACGTATCATCTTACCACTGCTTGTTAATGCCATCAAATCCATACTTTCATCAACTATAACTATACCGATTAAGTCTTTTGTTTTAGCAGTAAGTTTCATACATATTACACCCTTGCCACCTCTACTTTGAAATCTATATTCTCCAGCATCAGTACGCTTGCCTATGCCTTTAGCGCTTACGCTTAAGATTTCTTGAGCGTCATTTTCTATAACAACAGCACCCACAACCTCATCATCTTTTTCTTTAAATTTAATCGCAGTTACCCCTCTACTTACACGACCAATCTCTCTAACTTTGGCAAGCGGGAATTTAATACACATACCTTTTTTAGTAACTGCAAAAAGCATTTTACCGCTAACATTTTCAAGTTCTTCATTAGGTTCAAGCATTTCATTTTCTAAATTTTCTTCATAATTTTGCTCTTGCGTTTCGCTTTCATCTCTTGCTACGATAATTGCAGTAACAAGCTCATCATTTTCATCTAGATTAATCGCTTTTACACCCACGCTTCTAATATTTTGATATTCACTTAAATTTGTGCGTTTTACAATACCATTTTTCGTAAAGAAACACAATGATTTACTTTCATCAAAATCAGTAGTTGGAATAATTGCCATGATTTTTTCATCTGCTTGTAGATTAATGAGATTAACCACAGCTTTACCTTTAGCAGTTCTACTTCCTTCAGGAATTTTATAAACTTTAAGCCAGTAAAGTTGCCCACGATCGGTAACAAACATCAAAGTATCATGTGTGTTTGCTGTAAAGAAGCTTTCTATAAAATCATCATCATAAGTTGTAACTGCGACCTTACCTTTACCACCACGTTTTTGTTTTTCATATTGCTTACTTGGGACACGTTTGATATAACCACGATGAGTAATGGTAACTACCATATTTTCATTTGGTATTAAATCTTCTATATCAATATCATCATAATCATCTTCAATTTGAGTGATTCTTGGTACATCAAATTTGGTTCTAATTTCTTTTAATTCATCTTTGATTAAATTTTCAAGCAAAGTTTCGCTTTTTAAAATTTGATCAAGTCTTTCAATTTCTGCTAATAATTCTCTTAATTCATTGTCAATCTTTTCTCTCTCAAGCCCTGTTAAACGGCCTAATTTCATATCTAAAATAGCATTAGATTGAAGTTCACTTAGGCCAAATTTTTGCATTAATAAATTTTTAGCCGTTGGATTATCAGGAGAGTTTTTAATCAAAGTTATCACTTCATCAATATTATCTAATGCAATTTTTAAACCTTCTAAAATATGTGCTCTAGCTCTAGCTTTTTGCAATTCATAAATAGTTCTTCTAATAATTACAGTTTTTCTATGATTTAAGAATAAATTTAAAAGCTCAATTAAAGAAAAAACTTTTGGTTCTTTATTATGTATAGCAAGCATAATCACACCAAAAGTGCTTTCCATAGTGGTAGATTTAAAAAGATTATTTAACACAATCTCACTCATAGCATCACGTTTTAACTCAATTACCACGCGAATTCCTTCTCTATCGCTTTCATCTCTAACTTCAGCAATACCTTCAATTTGTTTTTCTTTAGCAAGTTCAGCAATTTGCTCTATTAATCTTGCTTTATTAGTTTGATAAGGAAGTTCATCTATAACAATAATATCTTTATTAGCTCTTTTTTCAATATGAGTTTTTGCTCTTACTTTTACCCTACCACGACCTGTGCGGTAAGCTTCTATAATACCTTTTTTACCAAAGATAATACCACCAGTTGGAAAATCAGGTCCTTTGATAAATTGCATTATTTCTTCTAAACTTGCGTTTTTATTATCAATTAAATAAAGTAAGCCATCAATAAGCTCATTTAAACTATGCGGAGGAATATTAGTAGCCATACCTACTGCAATACCGCTTGAACCATTGAGTAATAAATTTGGCACCCTAGCAGGTAAAACATCAGGTTCACTCATAGAATCATCATAATTTGGTATAAAATCAACCGTGTCTTTTTCTATATCACGCAAAAGCTCTTCAGCTAAAATCGTCATCCTAGCTTCAGTATAACGCATCGCAGCAGCGCCATCTCCATCAATAGAACCAAAGTTTCCTTGTCCATCTACACTTGGGTAACGCATAGAAAAATCTTGCGCCATTCTTACTAAAGCATCATATACAGCTGTATCACCGTGTGGATGGTATTTACCGATTACATCACCCACTATACGCGCTGATTTTTTATACGCACTACGACTTCCCACACCTAAATCATTCATAGCATATAAAATTCTTCTATGAACAGGTTTAAGCCCATCTCTAGCATCAGGTAAGGCACGACCTATAATAACACTCATAGAATAATCTAAATAACTACTTTTTATAGAACTTTCTATATCTATATTTTCAATATCTGAATCTTTAGTAAAAATATTTTCCATAAAAATCCTTAAAATTAATGCCTATATTGTATCAAATTTTGCATTAGCCAAAACTAAAGCAAAAAGCACTTCAATATTATTTTTTTCTAAAAACTCTTTTGCTTCAAGTAAACTTAATCCTGTAGTTACCACGTCATCTACTAAAATCACAGGATATTTTGGACGCTTTAAAAGCTTGTAAGATCTTTTATTATCTTTACGAAATTGCAAACTTTTTCCACTATATTTAAATTCTGAACTAGCTTGCAAAGTATAATACATAGGTTTTATAAATTGAGTTTTTAAATGTTTGGTTAAAATAGCAGTATGAGAGTAGTTTTTATATGTTTTATCATCCAAGGCTATAGCATTAATTTCACAAGATGGTTGAAAAAAATCTTTAAATTTAGCAAAGCTTAATTTTGCAAGCGCATTTAAAACAAAATATCCTTGAAATTTGTGTTTAAAATAAATTAGATGTTTAATTTGTTCATATTGATAAAAATAATAAACTTTAAAATTTCCCTCAAGTTCTCTTATGCCCAAAGAATATTCTAAAAGTTCTTCCTTGCAAGCTGGACAAAAGCTCGCAAAGGAAAATCCATGACAATTAAAACACCTCACAAAGAGCTAATAATATCTGCAGATTTATTAGCCACTTGTTTTATAAGAAGCTGAGTAAAAAAAGGTAGATCTTTGATATTATAAAAACCTTTAACTTCTTGTTTGGTTTTAATATTAATAGCTTTATTGATATTAATATCTTTTAGTGTTAACTGACTAGCAATAATTGAAAATAAAGAATCAGAATCAAATTTAGAATAAAAATCATTAAAACTCAAATCTACTTTTAAAACATAAGGAGAATCTTGTGTATCTTCCACTACAACTATACCTCTATTTTCTAATTCTTCTTTTAAAAACACATAAAAATAGTAGTTAAAATTTTCATTGATGTAATAATTGCTTCCATTAGAAGAAGAATATTTTAAATTCTCATTTAAATCATACACTCTATGAATATAAACTTTTTTCAAAGAAACACTTTTATCAAGCGTTCTTTTATTTGCACAATACTTAAGCCCTACATCACTAATATATACAAGGCCTTTAATTTTTGCTTCATAAGCTTTAGGACTAGAAGGATTATAACACTCTGCTTGAATTTTTATAACTTCATTAACCTTAGCTACACCTTGATTTTTAGAATTTACCGCACAAGCACTAAAAAATAAAGCTAGAGTAAATATAAATATTTTTTTAAGCATCTTCTTTCCTTAGAATCATCTTTAAAGATTATTATTTTTTGAAATAGCAAAAATTATACCAAAAACAAATAAATTTTACTAAAACTTACTTTTTTTTCACACAAGAAGAATTTTATATAAAAAAAATTATATAAAAATTGACATTTAAATAAAAATTCATTTAGAATATGTTACAAAACTACAATATTTTAAAGGAGTTGTTAAATGAGTTCAAATACAAAAACACTCATAGTCATTGCTGATTTGGTGTTATTTATCGCTTTGCTTTATTTTTCCCCTTTTGGTGAAACCAAAGTAAATCAAGGTTTATCTTTGTTAATCTTTATTGCTGTTTTATGGCTTAGCGAAGCTTTACATGTTACCATTACAGCTATTTTAGTACCTGTTTTAGCAGCTATTTTAGGATTATTACCTACCGCTAAAGCTTTAACCGGTTTTGCTGATTCAAATATTTTTTTATTTTTTGGTGGTTTTGCTCTGGCTGCAGCTATGCATCATCAAAAATTAGATAAACTGATTGCACATAAAATTTTAACCCTCGCAAAAGGACATTTGGGTCTATCAAGCCTGTATATTTTTATTACCACTGCATTTTTATCTATGTGGATGAGTAATACTGCAACAGCTGCCATGATGCTTCCGCTTGCTATAGGTATGCTGGCTTCACTTGACCCAGAAAAAGATAGAAATACTTATGTTTTTATTCTTTTAGGTATAGCTTTTAGTGCAAGCATAGGTGGTATAGGCACTATAGTAGGAACCCCACCAAATGCTATCGTTGCTACTCAATTACACATTAGCTTTGCACAGTGGTTAAAATATGGTATTCCTATTGTTTTAATCTTCTTACCTGCAATGATTTTAATTTTGTATTTTATGTTCAAACCTAAATTTAATCTACAAGTTGATTTACACACTGAAAATATAGAACTTACAAGACCTAGAATCATCACTTTAATAATCTTTTTAGTGGTTGCTCTATCTTGGATTTTTAGTGGCAATATAGGTCCTATCATTACAAGTATTTTTGGACATAAAATAGCAAATCTTGATGCGATTATTGCTTTATTAGCTGCTGTTTTAGTATGTGCTTTTAAGGTAATTGATTGGAAAAATATACAAAAAAATACCGATTGGGGTGTATTAATGCTCTTTGGTGGAGGTATTACTCTAAGTGTGGTACTAAAAGATTCAGGTGCTAGCAAAGTTATGGCTGATACCATTATTTCATTTATAGAAAATGGACATTTATTTGTTATAGGTTTAATTGTGGCCTTTTTTATAGTATTTTTAACTGAATTTACCTCAAATACTGCTTCAGCAGCCTTACTTGTGCCTTTATTTATCTCTATAGCAGATACCTTAGGTGTTCCTGCTTTAGGACTTGCTTTAATTATTGCTATTGGTGCTTCTTGTGCTTTCATGCTACCAGTTGCTACACCACCAAATGCTATAGTTTTTGGTACAGGGCATATTAAACAACAAGAAATGGTAAGAGTAGGAATTATACTAAATATATTCTGCTCAATTAGCCTTGCTGTGATTGCTTATTTCTTCTGGTTATAATCTTTTAGTCCTTTTGGACTAAAAGATTTTTACATTTTAAAACATAATTTTTTACATTTTCGCTTTTATACAAAGCTTCTCTTATACACACACCTGCTAAATTTAAATCTTTTAAATGATTTATAGTTTGAGTATTTATACCACCTATGGCATAAATGGGTATTTTTGAAACTTTTAACAAATCATTTAAATTTTTTATACCTTTTGGTGTTAAATCGGCCTTACATGAGCTTTCAAATACATGTCCGAAAAAAGCATGATTTACTTTAAGCTTATAAGCTAAATCCAATTCTTCTTTAGAATGGATGGAAGTACCCAAAAGCTCAAATTTTTTATAACTTTGTGGGTAATTTTGTAAAACAAATAAAGGAGCATGAAAAAATTGATGATTTAATTTCAAACAAGCTTCATAATGATAATGCAAAAAGCAAATCTTTTGAGTTTTATTAAAAATTTTTAATACTTCTTTGGCTAATTTAGTATATTCTAACTCATCTAAATGTTTTTCTCTAAGCACTAAAGCATCAATACTACTTTGGCTTAACTTTTCAATAAAATTTAAAAAATCTCCTTGGGTATTTTGACTATCGCTAATAGCAATGATTTTTTTATCCCACATAAATACTATCACTCATTATAGCTTGTAAATTTGCATTTTTTAACATAGCTAAAACCTCATCAACACTACGCATATCACTAATTTGAAACTGATCATCTCCTTTTTTATCACCTTGATGTTCACCCACTCCCACGCTCACACCTGCACTCATTTTAGTAGCTCCAAGTTTAATAACTCTATCTCTAAAACCTGCTCTTTCACGCGTAGAAATAGTAATACTTGCAAAAGGCAAAAACAATCTATAAGCACACAAAACTTGCAAAAGTCTTGTTTCGCTCACATCTTTTGGATGAATTTTTTTATTGTTGATAATAGGTCTTAATCTAGGAATAGACAAAGCTATTTCAGCATGAGGGTATTTTTGCTGCAAAAAATACGCATGCAAAGCCGTAGCAAAAGCATCTTTTCTAAAATCATCCACGCCAAGTAAAGCTCCAAAAGCAACCCCTCTCATACCCGCTTTTAACGCTCGCTCTTGCGCATAAAAACGATACTCAAATACACTTTTTTCACCTTCAATGTGAATTTTAGAATAAGTTTTTTGATTATAAGTTTCTTGATAAACACTCACATATTCACAACCCTTTTCATGAAGCAATGTATACTCATCTACATTCATAGGATAAACTTCAATTCCAACTACCTTAAAATACTCTTTTGCTATCTCACAAGCTTTGGCAAGATATTCTACGCTAGCATATTCCCTGCCCTCACCTGTTAAGAGTAAAATTTCTTCCAGGCCACTTTTTTTAATCTCTTGCATTTCTTTGTGAATTTCAGCCTCATTTAGCTTAGCTCTTTTAATGTTATTTCCTTTTTGAAACCCACAATAAGTGCATTTGCTATTGCAAAAATTAGAAAGATATAAAGGTGTAAAAAGTGAAATGGAATTTCCAAAGTGTCTTTGAGTAACATAGCTTGATTTTTGTGCTAAATCCTCTATAAAATCTTCTGCTGCACTTGAAAGCAAGGCTTTTAAATCTTCTATATTAAGATAATCCTTAGCTAAAGCTTGTTTTACATCAAAAGCGCTAAATTTACTTTCATCAAAAATTTCAACTTCTTTTAAAACCTTAGTTAAAATTTCACTTTCAATACTTTGCATATGAGGATATTTTTGCATTTTAATCTCTTAAAAAACCACTCAAAGGCGAGCTTGCACTTGGCATGCTTTCATTTGCTATACCTGCTAAATACGCATTATATCCTGCATCTATAGCTAAAGCAAAAGCCTTTGCCATTTTTGCTACATCTTTAGCTTGAGCTATGGCAGTATTTGCCATCACTGCACTTACTCCCATTTGCATAGCTTCGCAAGCTTGTGCAGGATTTCCTATGCCCGCATCTACTATAATAGGCAAGTTAATTTCATTAAGTAAAATTTGTATGAATTCTTTAGTTTTTAAGCCTTTATTGCTTCCTATAGGAGCTCCAAGAGGCATTATAGCAGCAGCTCCCACACTTACCATAGCACGCGCTGCATATAAGTCAGGATACATATAAACCAAAGGCGTAAAACCCTCATTTGCTAAAAGTTCTACTGCTTTTATACTTTCATAATTATCCGGTAATAAATATTTACTATCGCTAATTACTTCAACCTTAATCATATCTCCACAGCCAAGCTCTCTTGCAAGTCTTGCTATACGCAATGCCTCATTGGCATTTCTTGCACCTGAAGTATTTGGTAAAAGCTTAATATGCTTTGGGATAAAATCAAGTATATTTTCTATACCTTTATCATTTACCCTACGCAAAGCTAAGGTGATAATCTCAACTTTTGCTTCTTCAGTGGCTGATTTTATAAGCTCAAAAGAAAATTTCCCAGAACCTAGAATAAACCTGGAATTAAACTCATATTTTCCTATTTTTAATTTTTCCATTACTCACTCGCTAAAAGTTCTAAAACTAAATTTGCTTGATGTCCTGCGCAAATATTTACACGCGGTGCCATAAGCCCATTGCCCACTTTTGCCTCATTTTTTAAATCACCACAAACATAAAAGTTTTTTGCAATTTTTCTTGTTTGTATGCTGTTGCTATCGCCATATCCTGCTAAACCAGAAGCACAAATTAATGTTTTTTGAGGATAGTGTTGGTGAAAATTTTGCGCTAAAAGGGCTTTGTATTTTGCACTATCAAAGGCCTCACAGACTATATCATCATTTATAAAAAGTTCGGCTATATTTTCTTTTTCTATTTTTAAAACTTGTGCAAATACTTCTATAAAAGGATTAATTTTAGCGATTTGATCTTTTAAAGCTTCAGCCTTAAATTTACCTAAATCTTCCACCATATAAGCTTGACGGTTAAGATTGCTTGGTTCCACCACATCAAAATCAATCAAATGAAGCCTACCAACCCCACTTCTTGCTAAATTTATAGCTATATGCGAGCCAAGCCCACCAAGTCCGCACACTGCTACGCTTGCTTTTTTAAGTTTATCATGAAGCTTTGGAGTGTGTCTTGCCCTCATCATCGCATCAAGAGCTTCATATGGTGGTAAAGTATTTTTTTCTATACAAAAAAGCTCATCATTTTCTTTTAGTTTCAAACTTTCTTTTGTCGCAAAACCATTGACTATCCATACATCACTTTCATTTTTACTCACACTTTGAAAAAATTCCAAAGTGTTTTTAAAATGCGTGTCTATCACGCTACCATTAAATTTAATTCTCATCAACCACCACCTACAAAAGTAACAATTTCTGCTTTATCATTTTCTTTTAAAATTAAATTTTCAAATTTATCCCTTGGGATAATTTCTCCGTTTAATTCTAAAGCGATAAATTCTATTTTTAATTGCTTTTCTTTAACATAATCCATAAATCTAAACTCTTTTAACTCAAGCTTTTGCCCATTGATAATCATTTAAAACCTTTATTTATTTTACTTAAAATACTTACTCGCTTGCATTATTATAATTAAATCTTAAAATAATAGCTTCTTTTATCTCTCCAATATCAATAGCATCTTCTAAATTATAACCAAGTCTCAAAAGTAAAATTTCCAAATCTTTTTTAAATTTTATTTTTGTAGGTTTATTATGATAGGTTTCATTTCTAGCTTTTCTTATTTGACTTAGTTTTGTCTTAAGATGTTCTTTGGTGCCAAAACTTGGTAAGACTTGATTTTTATATATTTTTTTATCTTTAAATATATAAGCAAATTCACTCCAATGATCTATCAATATCTCTTCTAAATCAATCAAACAAAAATCATCAAAAATTTGCCAAGTACTATTATATTCATCTATTTTTTGACATCTCTTTTTAACTTTTTTTAAAAGATTTTTCAAAGCAGGATTAAAAACTTCTTCACCAGATTTAAACCAATCATCATCTAACTTATTATACAAATTTGCTATTTTTACTGCTAAAGTACTTCTTAGAGCATTTTCATAACATTGTAAAAGTAAAAAATTTGCTTGATGATTTTTGCGTCTTTTGGAATAAATTTTCATAATTAGCTCAAACAAATCTTCGCATTTTTGATTTTTTTCTAAAATCTTTTGTGCTTCTTTGCAAGCTCCCCACAAATATCCAAAATGCAAAACATTGATCCCTTTTATCATTCTAAATTTAAAATCACATTTTAATTTAAAATTGATAAATAGCTTTTCTATTTTTTCATAGCTACTTACATCAAGCTCAAAAGACATTTTACTTCCTATTAATTCCATTTTAAAAAATTAATGATATAATTCTAGAAGTTTAGAGGGCTAACTTGCCGGTAGCTGCAAGGTACTCTTAAATGAGAGGCTACTCTAAATTCCTATTATATTCATGTTTTTTTCTAGTTAAAATTCTCTAATAAATCTTTAAAAACTAAATACAATTTTTCAAGCTCTTCTATACTCACTCTCTCATCAATTGCATGAATTCTATCATTGCACACGCCAAATTCTACTACTTTCACACCAAACTCAGCAAAATATCTTGCATCACTTGTGCCACCTTTGGTGTTAAGTTCTGGCACTACTTGAGTGATTTTTTGTACACTCTCATTTAGCTTTTGTACGATTTTAGAATCACTTTGTGTTAAAAAAGGATTTGAACTTTGATTTATGCTCAACTCATAATCAAGCCCTTCACAAGTCTTTTCTATATAAGCTTTTACATCTTCTAAGCTAGTTTGTGGAGAATTTCTTACATTAAACATCAATTTTAAATCATTTGGGGTTACATTGCACACTTCCATACCACCGCGTATATCAGTAATGACAATTTTAGATGGTGCAAATACCTCATCACCCGGATCAAGATCAAATCCTGCTAAAAATTTCAAAGCCGAAGCAAAATTATGCACAGGATTAATGCATTTTTGCGGGTATGCTACATGGCCCTGCTTACCTTTGATGAGTAATTTTGCATTGATAGAGCCACGACGCCCTATTTTAATACTATCTCCAAATTTTTTATCACAAGTTGGCTCAGCAACCACAGCAAAATCAGGTAGCATATCTTTTTCTTGCATAAATTTAAGCACTTCAAGCGTACCAAATTTAGCCTCGCCTTCTTCATCACTTGTTAAAATCAGCGAAATTCTTCCTTTGAAATTTTCCACTTCCTTAACCGCACACATAAAAGCAGCCACACCACTTTTCATATCTTGCGCGCCTCTTACATAAATAAACCCATCTTTTTCTAAAGGCTCAAAAGGATCACTACTCCAACCCTCTCCCGCAGGTACTACATCTACATGCCCGCCAAAAGCTAAATGCTCGCCATCATCACTAAATTTTTTAGTCAGCAAAAGATTTTTCACACCTTCTTTTTCTATAAAAAAAGCTTCAAAATCACTTAACTCCACTGCAATATAATTTAACGCCCCATCATCATCTGGGGTGATGGATTTAAATTTACTTAATTCTTTAAAAATTTCAACTACTTGCATGTTTTTATCCTATAAAAGCTTTATACAGCATAGAAAGAGCAAAATACTCTAAAATAAATGCTGAAAAAAGATTAATGTAAAATATATGTTTGTTTTTCACAAGGGCTTTAAATTTAGACACAAAAAACGATAAAGTAAAAATCCAAAACACAATAAAACCCACCAAACCAAAAAGCAAAGCAAAAGAGTTTTTACTCTGCATGCTAAGCCCTGCTACACTCATCCAAAAACCTATAACATAAGGATTTGTAACATTTAAGAAAAATCCTTTACTAAAACCTTTTAAAGGATGAGTTTTATTTACCTTGTTAAGATCGACTTTTCTCGTTTTTCTTAGCATTAAAAACACCATAAAACTCAAAAAGAAAAAGCCAAAAACTGCTAGTATTTTATAAAAAAATTCATTATTTGCAAAGCTTAAAAGCCCAAGATTAATCAAAATCAAAAAAAGTATATCAGCACTTAAAGCACCAAGTCCAACACAAAAAGCATTTTTAAAAGAAGACAAAGCAGTATTTAAGATCAAAATGTTCACAGGTCCAAAAGGCACAGACACACCCATACCTAAAACTATACCTTGTAAGATTACTTCTAGCATTTTGCTTCCAAGAAATTTTCTATATCGGTTTTGATTTTATCAATAGCCGTGCAAACATCTTCTATATAAACTTTTGTGAAATTGCTTTCTAAATATTTATCCTCATCAAGATTGTTTAATATGCTTTGCTTACATACTCTTGCATACTCTCCCACGGGTAAAACCTGCCCACTTGTGCCTATACATACAAATAAATCACAATTTTGTAATTTTTCATATAAAATTTTATAATTTGGTGCCATTTCTTCAAACATCACGATATTGTGCCTTACACTTTTGCTTTGACATTTAGGACAAATTTTATCATCACTATTTTCATAGCCTATGTTAAAAATATTTTCACACTCTAAACACCTAAGCTCAGGTAAAAAGCCATGCAAATGCACCACTTCTTCACAGCCTGCTCGCTCTAATAAATCATCTACATTTTGCGTTAAAATGCTAATTTGTTTTGGGAATTTTTGTTTTAACAAAGCGATGATTTCATGTGCGTGATTTGGCTTAACACTAGCTAGTTCTTTTCTTCTTTTATTATAAAATTCTAAAACTTTTTTAGGATTTTTTCTAAAGCCAGTTGCAGAGCAAACTTCCATCACATCATGCTCTTCCCATAATCCACCGCTAGCTCTAAAAGTCTTTATACCACTTGGAGCAGATAATCCTGCTCCGCTTAAAATCATCACTTGTTTCATTTGCTAAACCTTATAAAATTTACAAAGTTTAGCGAAAAATGCTTTAAGAAAATAAATATTTTTGCAAGATTTTTTCTTTTTCTTTTTCCAATCTGTCAAGTTCTATTTTATATTCATTGATTTTTTTCTCAATCTTGTTAGTTATATCTGCTATTTGTTCTTGAAATTCTAAAGAAGGAAGTTTAATCCTCAATGCTTTTATTCTATCTATTGAAGCTCTAAGTTTTCTTGAAAACCCTTGTTTTTTACCAGCTTCGTTTAAAACAAAACTTATGTATTTAGCATTTATTTTTGTATCATCAACTCTTAACACCCCGCAATGATCAGTTGGATAAAACTTTTTATTTTTTGGCATAAATCTCACCATCCAATCTCCATCTATACCCCATAAAACAGAGTCATTATCATAATCTTGCAAAATTTCTTTATTAACAAATCCAAATACTTCCAATACATTTGCACTATAAACAGGAATTTGTCCATTTTCAAGCAGCTCATTATTTAAAACTCTTTTTCCAATACTAAGTTTAAAAATTGGATTTGATAAAGTGTATTCTTTAATTGTTTTATTAAATGATGATAAAAATTTATTATCTAAATTTATTTTACACAAATTATTAATTTTATCTAAAATAAAATTTAACTCATCCCCCCCCCCCATTATCATCTATAATACCACATTTTTGAAGTATTGCTTTGATTAGATTTTGATACTCATCTATACTCATTCTTATGGTGTTATACTGCTCTTCTACCTTTTCACACTCTGCAATGATTTGTTTTTGAATTTCAAGCGGTGGTTTTGGAATAACCATATTTTGCAAGATTCCTAAGTTTATATTTTGTTGTGAAGTTGTAATAACTTCGTTATATAATTGAAATTTAAAATAATCAATAGCATACATAAGATATTTATTTATAAATTCTTCATTTGGAATAATAGCTACTATAGCTTGGTTTGTTGTCATATCTTCACCCAATATTCCAACTCTACCAATAGTTGCATAAATTGAAACAACAACAGCACCTTTTTGTATCATTTTTACATTAGAATTCTTAAAACCTTCTCTTGTAATTTTTTCTTTAGTATCCATAATAACTTGACGATTAGAGTAATCGCCAATTGTTAACCACTTAATATCACCATTCCAATAATTTATATTTTTTCTTGATGGCGTTCCTCCCATGAAAAAATCTCCGCAAGTTTTCAATTTAACTAATGGATATTGAGACTTTATTTCTTCCCTTTGAGATTTTGGATTTAAACTTATAGCTTTATTAAATTCCACTTTTTCAAAGTCCATCATATCAATAAGCCTCGCTTTACTAGCATAGCTTTGTAAATCTTCTGGTATATCACTAAGAGTTTTTAAAAATGCTTTACAAATTAAAGAATTAAGTTTAGTCTCATTTTGAGGATTGCCTCTTTCAAAAAGTGGACTCAAATAAGGCTCGTGCAGTTCTTTTAAACCTTCATCACCTTTTCTATTGCTCCACTCATAACCTAAAAATTTCTTTTGTTCTTTTATATTACTTGGAGATTTTATGATTAAGACTTCTTGATTAAGATTTAAACAAAAATAAAGTAATTTATCCTTTTCTATCTTTTGAGCATAAGTTAAAAAGGCTTTATCTTCTAAATCTTGCTTATTTTCACTCTCTTTATAAATTTTAGATTCTTTAAGTTTTTTATAATCACTTGTTTGCTCAAATGCATTGCGATAATCTTTAAAGGCTTCTAGCGCTGCAAGTTTAGAATCTAAGCTGCCATTTAAAAAATTTTCATAAAGCTCTTTATCAAATTTTCTAAAGTCACAATACACATTTAGATAATTATGATAAAAGTTTTCATTGTCTTTTAAATTTTCAGCTTCTATGCGTTCTTTAATCAAACTATAATCTTGAGAAATAAAATGATTTTCTTGTTTAAAAGTTTCTTTTTTGCGCAAGAATAAAATAATCGTATTTGTTCCTGTTGCACCAAATGTCTGACTTCCAAGTTCCACTATGGCAATGAAATCAAAATTTTGAAGCAATATTTCTCTTGTATTTTTATAAATAGAATCCTTATTTAAAATAGAACTTGGCAAAATAATGGCAGCTTTAGCATTATCTTTTAAAATTTGATTTGCTCGCTCTATAAAAAAGCATTCGATAGCATTATTTGTTTCTATGTTTATATCATCGTTAAAAAGTTTATAGGTATTTTTAGATTTATCACTTAAAGTTTCTAAAAATCCTTTTACAGAATAAGGCGGATTTGCTATAAGTAAATCAAAACTATTTGATTCTATTTGTGGTTTTGCTTTTTCTCCTTCTAAATTATTTGTATTTGCTAGTTCAAAAGAAGCAAGTGCATCAGCGTATAAAATATTGATTTCATTTTGCCCATACATTGCACTTGATACCTTAGAAACCTTACTTAAGCGATATTCTTTTTCAATACCATAAATATTTTTATAATGTTCTTTAAGTTCATCTTCTGTTAGATAACGCTTAAGCTCGTTAGCATAGGTGTTTAAAAAATGTCCAGCACCACAAGCATAATCAATCACCCTTAAAGCTTTAGAGTTTTTGCTTAACATTTCTTGAAGCGGTAAAGAATACATAATAAATTCGCAAATTTGAATAGGAGTGAAAAACTGCCCTTCATCTTGCTTCATACCTTTTTGCAAAAAAAGTTCAAAAAGATTGCCTAAAAATTGATTGGTAGAATTTTGAGTAAGTTTATAATTTGCAAAAAGCTCTACTATTTCTTTTAATACAAGTGCATTTTTTAAGAATAATTCTTTATTATGCACTTCTAAAAATGCAAAATCATTATTTGAATAAAATTTTAATTCTTTAATGTAATTTTGCATTACTTCTTTTAATGTTTTTATCTTTAATTGTTTAAAGTCTTTTTCTATATCTTCATTAGATACAAAGGTAATTTTTTCTCCTAAAAATTCCCTCATAGCTTCTTTATAAAGCCACATTAATCTATCTTGCATATTTGCATAAGTATCCGCCATTACGCCAAAATATCCAAATTTGAGATTGTCTTTATTAAAAGTTTCATCATAAATTTTACAAAGAAAAATATTTACAAGCTTATCAAAGGCGTTTTCCTTGCCTGATATATTATGCTTGCGTAAAATTTTTGCAAATTCATGATATTTACCTTCTTCTTTAAGTTCTTTAAGATTATCAAAAGTTGGAGTTATTTCTAAGATTTTATAAGCATTAACATTTACTTCAAAAATGCCTTGCTCAAAATATTGCAATTCATAACTTTCTTTCCAAGTTTTAAAAAGTTCTATATTGTTATTAGCTTTTTTATAAGAATTTTGCAATTCTTTTTCTTTTAGATATTCTTCGTTGTCAAAAGCTTGTATGATGTAGTTTTTGTATTCTAGTTTATCAATAAAATCACTTGTATAAAGACAAAGGTATTTTACGCCTTTTTCTTGCTGAAGATAAGAAAAAAGTTGCCCTCCATCTTCTTGCATTTTATTCCATTCTTTTGCAAACTCACCATTTTTAAAATCCGTCGTTTTACATTCAATCATCAAATAAGGATTGTCTTCATTATCCTTTACTAAAATATCAGCTTTGCCGCTTTTTGCTTCTCTGCCTAATTTCCATTTTGGTTCTAATTCTAAATGTTCAGCCTTATAACCTTTTTCCAAAAGTCTATGTACGCATTCAAAAACTACAAAATTTTCAGGGCGTGAAAAATTAGAAGTAGATGTATCATGAATTTTGATTTCTTTTGGATAATTAATACTTTGATTTTTATAGTCTACTATAAGTGTATAATTATTGATTGTTTTTATATAATTTTCATTTTCATTTTTAAAACCTAAACTTTCTAAAACTTTTTTTAAATTATCTTTTGTAATCATTTATATCCTTATAGCTTAACCACCTTAGCACCAAAACCACCTTGATTAATCGGAGCATCATTAAAGCTTTTTACACTTTTGTGAGCTTTTAAAAACTCTTTTACCGCAAAAGCTAGTTTTCCCGTGCCTATACCATGATAAACTATCACCTCATCAAAACCTACTATCAAAGCATCAGAGATAAATTTATCTAATCTCTCAAGTGCCTCATCACTTCTTAAGCCGTGTAAATCTAAAGTCATATTTAAAGCACTTGGGCGGGTTATATTGACACTTGATTTTACCTTTTGTGTAGGAGTTTGATTGCTTTTTTTAAGAAGCTTTAAAGGCACACGCAAACTTAAACCATCGCTTTGAATCATCGCATCATTTTTTGAAATTGCAGTGATTTTACCTTTGATTTTTTCATATTTTACAAAATCCCCTACTCTAAGCTCTTCATTTTGCTCCATACTTGGTAAAATAATGCTTTTTTTAAGTTCATTGGCTTTGTTTAAACTTCTTTGTTTTTCTTTGATATCTTGTAGATTTATTGTTTTTTTAGCTTCTTCTATGGCTTTGTGATATTTAAACTCTAAATTAGAAACAAGCTTTTTAAATTCTTGCTCATTTTTTTCTTTTTGATCTTTGAGTGAAAATAAAATTTCATCTACTTTAGCTTCTTTTTTCTCAAGTTCTTCATTTTTCTTGCGTAAAGAAAGTTCAAGATTGATATTTTTACTTACCATTTCTTCTAAATTTTCTTTATCTTCGCCATAAAGCTTTTTAGCATTTTGTACCAAATTTGCACTTATGCCATATCTTAAAGCTGTTTCAAATGCATAAGATTTACCTATAGTACCTTTTAAAAACTCATATTTTGGCCTTGATAATTCCTCATCATACAAAGCAGCGATGAGTTCTACTTGTGAATTTTTGGCCAAAAGCATAGCAAGGCGTTTATGGTGAGTTGTGATGATGATTTTATTATCTTGCTCTAAAAGCTTAGAAATAAGCTCAGTATATAAACACGCAGCTTCTTCAAAATCTGTCCCAAGCTCTATCTCATCAACCCCTAATAAAACATTTTTCTTGCCCAAAAGCTTAGAAAAATGCAACATTCTTCCTGCAAAAGTAGAAATATCATTTTTTACATTTTGTGGATCTTCTAAAATCACGTCAAATTCTTTGAAATTGCCTATTTGGCTTTTTTGTGCATTAATTCTCATAGGAAGTAAATGCTTTGCAAGTAAAGCTGCACTTAAAATTCCTTTTAAAAGCATAGACTTACCACCTGCATTTACACCTGTGATGATTAAAACTTTTTTATTAAACTCTATATTAACGCTTTTTGCATTTTTTAAAGCCGGATGTGCAAAGCTATATAAACTTAAATTATTAGAACTATCAGCTAAAACAAACTCATAATCATGTTTTTTAGCCATCAAAACTCTAGCGCTATAATGATCAAATAAATCAAAAGCATTATTGATAAATTTCAAAAACATCAAATTTTTATAAAAAATCAAGCTGATTTTTTTAGCATATTCATAAAAAATTTCTTCTTTGGTATCTTTGATTTCATCTATCTGACTTTGGATTTTTTCTACACTCAAAGGCACCACATAAAAT